>NZ_CAJKVK010000013.1 GCF_905203285.1 uncultured Succinatimonas sp. | reverse complement strand
CCCGACAGGTTTTTAAAAAATTTTGATTTTTTTTTGGAACTTTTTTTACAAAAGTCGCTCTAAATTTCAGATTCAATTGAATCGCAGGTTTATTTACGACTTCTGATTGAAAATCCCGCTTTGGCCGATACTTTAAGTATCGGCTTATTTTTTTCTACTAAATAAATTTGCCTGTTTTTAAATTTTTAATCTGAAGATAGTAAGCGTCACCAGCTTTAAGCTCTTCTTGTTTTCCTAATGCACAAACCGATCCTAATGCAAGAATTTTTTCTTGATCCTTGACCAAAGGGTAAGCCGCCCTTTCCCAATAAGGGATAAGATTTTCACCAAAAATCTTTTTAATTTCACGGCTGTGAACTCTATTTACCGGTTTTATTTTAAAGCTGCCAGAATATGTAAAATCGAGAGTGACATTATCAGATCCCAAAATAAAACTCTTATTTTTAATACTGCCCTTTTGCAAAGAATAAGCAAAATCATTAAGACAAAGAGTTTCGTTTTTATGAAGAATTAATAAAGTATTTTTTTCAGGCGGTGTAGATTTCTTTACAATTCTTAAAGTATTTAAATAGCGCCTTATCTCCTTATCGGCAACCTTAACCACCCCTTCCTGATCGTTTGATGCTTTAATAAGTTCATAACAAGCTGCAACAGTATTAAAATCAGGGGCTGACAATGAAAAATTAAACAAAAAACGCCTTAAAACAAAAAAAGTTAAAGCCTGATCTTCAATATCTATCTTATCAATATAAAAAATATCATCATCTACTGCTTTAGCATAAAAGGTTTCAGCATAACGCGAAGCCAGATCATGCTCAAAAGCACACAATTTAGAACTCTTTAAAATTGCTTTATCAATACCGATAAAACGCTCACGCAACAGAGGCAAAACTTTTAAGCGAATAAAATTACGTTCAAATTTTAAATAAGTATTAGATATATCAAAAACCCAATCAAAGCCGAGAGCCGTTAAAATCTTTTCAATATCTTTTTTACTTAAATCAAGCAGCGGTCTTACGACAGTCCCTCGATTATCGCAAGTAACGGCACTCATACCTCCAAGTCCGCGAGGACCTGAACCGCGTTTTAAAGCAAGCAGAAGATTTTCAACCTGATCATCAGCCTGATGTCCAAGCATCAAATAACCGTTAGAACTTAAATTCTCAAGAAGTGCCCTATAACGTTCTTTACGAGATGCATCTTCAGGAGAAACCCCATTGCCGTATACGATATTAAGTTTGGGAGTTACTAATTTAACCTTCAAACGCAAACACAGATCCTGACAATGCTTAAGCCAAATTGGATCATCTGCATCAAGTCCATGGATGCAATGACAGGCTAACACGGTAAAACGCGGATCTATTTCCTGCATTTTACAGGCAACAAGAAGCGCAAGAGTAGAATCCGCCCCTCCCGATAATCCAACGGTTATAGGGGCAGGTTTTAATTTCTGTATAAGGGAAAAGGCAAGGCGATCAAGCTCTTGCCTCGCTTTTGAGATTAACAATATCCGTAACGCATTAAGCGTTCAAAACGCTGTTCAACAAGGGTATCGCTGGGAGTATCGGCAAGTTCGCGCAAATCAAGAAGCAAACGTGCTTTAAGATTTTCCGCCATGGCGTCGTAATCGCGATGAGCTCCGCCTAAAGGCTCTTTTACCACGTTATCAATCAGCTTTAATGACTTTAAGCGATCAGCTGTAATATTCATGGCTTCAGCTGCAAGAGAAGCTTTATCCGCACTCTTCCACAAAATTGAAGCACAGCCTTCAGGAGAAATTACCGAGTATGTTGAATACTGCAGCATATTGACTCTGTCACCGACACCGATTGCCAAGGCACCGCCTGAACCGCCTTCACCGATAACGGTTGAAATGATAGGAACTTTGAGCTCGGACATGCACTTTAAACTTTCGGCAATAGCCCCTGCCTGAGAACGTTCTTCCGCTCCGACCCCCGGATATGCACCCGGAGTATCGACAAAAGTAGTAATCGGCAGATTAAAGCGCTCGGCAAGACGCATTAAACGCATAGCCTTACGGTAACCCTCAGGACGAGGCATACCGAAATTACGTAAAGTACGCTCGCGGGTATCACGGCCTTTCTGATGACCGATAACCATAACAGAAATACCGTCAAGACGAGCAAGACCGCCGACAATTGCTTTATCATCCGCAAAGGCTCTGTCGCCGGCTAATTCCTGGAAATCAGTAAAAATGCGCTGGACATAATCTAAAGTATAAGGGCGCATCGGGTGACGGGATAACTGAGATATCTGCCATGCAGACAAGGAGGAGTAAAGTTTCTTGGTTAATTCAACATTTTTCTTTTCAAGTTGTGCCAACTCTTTTGACATGTCAACGTCGGCGCCTACCGTATTGCTTAAACGCTTTAACTCTTCAATATGAGCAAGCAAATCAGCAATAGGCTGTTCAAAATCCAAATAATTGATATTCATAAACCTTCTCTCTAATCTTGCAGGCAAGATATGCTGCTAAATCATAAATGATTTAACTTTAAGCTTTACGCAAAAAACTTTTACAAGTTTTAGCGTTATACGAGCTTAATATCCTATCTGTGATATTTAACAAATAGAACATATAACATTACTGCCCATAAGTACTTAGTTTAACATTTTACGAACTACATGGCTATGTATGCTCACATGAAAACTAAGCGCCATCAAATTTTGCCGCAGAGACGATTCTTTAATTACGAATAGGCAAGCGTCGCCATAACCATAAAGGAATCAGTCTCCAGAAAAACACTAAAATACGATACCGCCAATCAATAATCGTTACTCTTTCTTTTTTCTTTAACGCAGTTACGATCCTCTTTGCAACCTTGTTAACATCCATGAGCATCGGATATTTTCCACCTCCGTCAAGTAAAGGAGTATTAACAAACCCGGGACGGATATCGGTAAAATCGATATTAAGCTTTCTTATATGACATAACTGATCAAGACAATCTATATAAGTATTTTGAAAGCCTTTTGACGCAGAATACGCCGCGGCTGCGCCTAATCCTTTGGTTCCTGCAATTGAGCTTATTACACCTATATGCCCATATCCTATAGCCGCAAAATAATTAAAAGCACAATCCACCATTCTGACAAAACCGTCAACATTGGTTGCGACAGTATTAAGTTCAATCTCGCTTTTTAAAGAAAAATTCTGCTTGCCGATCCCTGAGCAATGAAGATACACATCGATTCCGCCCAAATCGTCTATAAGCTTTTGAAGTTCACCAGCGCAATTTTGGTTTAAAACATCTATTTCCCTATATTTAATCTGATTGGGGGCTATTGCGTGAAGTTCTTTTAATTTATCCCTTCGCCTACCGGCAATACCTAAAGTCCACCCTTCCTTTATCAACTCTAAAGCTACTGCATACCCGATTCCCGATGTCGCTCCGACAATAACCGCTTTTTTTGTTTTACCCATAAGCGCCGCCTAAATTCCCGCTAAAAGACGCCAAATGTAATATCTTTACATTGTTTTAATGATACTCTTACCTTGGGCAAGTAGCTTTCGTATAGGCCCATAAGTCATACGATAGCACGAGAGCAAAGGCAATTTCTGCAAAACCTCAAAATGAGCCGCTGTAGGATAACCTTTGTGGTTGGCAAAACCGTATTCAGGATATTGTTTATCTAAAGCATATAACTGAGCATCACGTTCAGTTTTTGCCAAAATAGAAGCGGCAGAAATTTCAGGAACACGCGCATCGCCTTTAACCACCGCCTGCATTGCAAGAGGGAAATCCGGAATAAGCTTGTTGCCGTCGATTAACATCAACTCACATGTTTTATGCATATTGACATAAGCGCGGCGCATCGCCTCAAGTGAAGCATACAGAATATTCATTCTGTCAATTTCTTCAGGAGTACATTGCCCTATTCCGTAAGCCAAAGCATTTTCTTTAATCTGCAAAGCCAAAGCATCACGCTTTTTTTCTGATAACTTTTTTGAATCGGCAAGACCTAAAATCGGACGAGACGGATCTAAAATCACGCAAGCTGCGACAACATTACCTACAAGAGGACCGCGACCTGCTTCATCTACCCCGCACACCAGATGAACTTTCGGATCTATGGGGTAGATAAACGGCTCTAAAACTTTTTTTACCATTAAAGTCGCGGCTCTTGTCTTTTTGCACGATCAGCGCCTGCAATATTCGAAGGAACGGTAAAAGAAGGCTCGACCATACCGTTAAAGGCTTTATTGTCTTTAGTTTCAACAGCATTGCGACCGCTCTTTTTGATTAAAGACAACACGGCTTTTGCGGCAATCTCATCGGAATTTTTAATCATAGCTTTATGCATGCTCAAAAATTCATTCTTCATTAATAGATTATCTGAAGTCAAAAGTTTAAGCATTTCTTGAGCTAAAGCCTCAGGAGTGCACTGTTCCTGAATGAACTCGGCAACAATACGTCTTTTTGCCAATAAGTTAGGCAAAGAGAACATATTGATCTTTAAAAGACGTCTTCCGATGATCGCAGTTAAAGGATTGACTTTATATGCTACGGCCATCGGACGCTTTAACAACATTGCCTCAAAAGCAACGGTACCTGAAGTAAGCAGTACCGCATCTGAAGCGGCGATTGCAGCATGTGTACAACCGACATAAATGGTTAAAGATAAATCAGGAGCATGGCTTAACCACAAATCTTTTAATACTTCAGCTCTGGCTTTATCAGGACATGCTGAAATAAACACCACATCCGGCATCTTCTTTTTAATTAAACGTGCTGTCTGTGCATACACGGGAACCATATGCACCAACTCGTTCTTACGGGAACCTGCCAGAATTGCCATTACTTTGCCTTGTACCGGATCTACTGAAGTTGTCTCCAGTTCAATTTGAGTTTTGGCTGTTTCTTGAGAAACCTGAAGCGGAATTTTATTTGCAAGGGTATGACCGACGTAAGTACACGGCATATTTTCCCTGTCATAAAACTCTTTTTCAAAGGGCAACAGCGCCAAGACTTCATCACATGATTCCTTGATCTTTTTCATGCGTCCTTCACGCCAAGCCCACACTGACGGACTTACGTAATGCACGGTCGGGATCCCCGCTTTTTTCATATGTCTTTCAAGACCTAAATTAAAATCGGGAGAATCAATGCCGATAACAACGCTCGGACGGGCTTTAAGCAGCTGCTTAATAAGAGCGGCACGCAAGCGCATTATGGGAACAAGATGAGCTGCCACCTCAAATATTCCCATTACCGATAAAACTTCCATTTTTCCTAAAGAAGTAAGTCCGGCTTTTTGCATCTGCTCACCGCCGATACCGATGAAGGAAGCTTTAGGATCCAAGCGTAAAATGGCGCGCATTAAACCTGCGCCTAAAGTATCGCCGGACGATTCTCCGGCGATTAAAGCATAAAGATGCGGAGTGTTTGTAGACACTGATACTTGATTAGGCATTAACGAACAATGCCTCTTCCGTTTTCTTTTAAGAAATCAACCAAAGGCTGTACGGCGCTTTCGGTCTTAGCCAAGTCCTCAAGCAAAGGAATAGCCTCTTCAACTGTCTTATGCTTATGATAAATAATCATATAAGCTTTACGGATAGCATTAATAGCCTGTTCCGAGAATCCGCGGCGCGCAAGTCCGACCTTATTAATGCCGTGAGCCTTAGCATAGTGACCTGCTGCCATAACATACGGAGGAACGTCCATATTTAAAGCAGCCATTCCGCCGATAAAGGCATGGCTTCCGACACGACCGAACTGATGGATAGCACTAAGTCCGCCGAAAATAACCCAATCGCCGATAGTAACATGTCCTGCTAAAGTAGCATTATTGGAGAAAATACAATTATCACCGACAATGCAGTCATGTGCTACGTGAACGTTTACCATAAAAAGGTTATGCGAACCTACGGTAGTCACGGATCTGCCCTGAACGGTACCGCGATGCATAGTGCAGTGTTCACGCATAACATTGTCATCTCCGACGACAAGACGAGTCGGCTCGTTATTGTATTTAAGATCCTGACAAGCTTCGCCTATAGAGCAGAATTGATAGAAGTGATTACGCTTACCGATAGTAGTGGGACCGCGGAACACACAAAACGGCTCTATAACGCAGCCTTCACCGATAGTAACATCATCTTCGATGATCACGTTTTCTTTAATAATGACATTCGCGCCGATATTAGCTTTATCGCTTATCTTGGCGGAAGGATCTATTTTTGCAGTACTGTCAATCACAGCTTCACCTTACTCTTTTTCCCTATTTTGATATTAGCCGCGACGTTTTGCGCACATCAAATCTGCCGAGCAGACGATTTCACCGTCAACAGTTGCAACGCCTTTAAAACTTGCGATGCCGCGTTTTTCTTTTAAAAATTCAACGTCAAGAACCAATTGATCTCCGGGAACTACGGGGCGCTTGAAACGGGCATTGTCAATTGCGGCAAAATAATAAAGCTCATCAGGTTCAGGCTTGCCTACCATGGTAAAAGCCAAAACACCGGTTGCTTGAGCCATTGCTTCTAAAATCAAAACCCCTGGAAGAACCGGTTTGCCGGGGAAATGCCCCTGGAAGAAAGGCTCATTAAAAGAAATATTTTTAATGGCACGTAAAGTCTTATGCTCATCGGTAATTGAGTAATCAATAACTCTATCAACCATCAAAAACGGATAACGATGAGGCAACAAATTCATGATTTGTTCAATTTTTAAAGTTTTTTCCGGATTTACTGTCACTTGCGCCACCTTAATCTTATTTCTTTAATTCTGCCAAAGCCGATTTAAGAGTCTCAATCTGCTTTTCCATGTCATTTACTTTGTGATACATATCGTTAATATGCAGTACGCGGGCTGCGGTAATACGCCATTCTTTATTAGACTGAGCCGGAATTCCCGAAGAGTAAACACCCGGCTTATCTATAGAGCGCATAACCATGCACATTCCGCTGATCACGGCCTGATCACAAATTTCAATATGTCCGTTAAACACGGAGGTTCCACCGATAATGCAGAACTTGCCGATTTTAACGCTACCGGCAAAAGTAGTGCCGCCGGCTACAGCGGTACCGTATCCGATATGTACATTATGAGCGACTTGACATAGATTATCAATAATTACATTATCTTCGATAACGGTATCATCTATTGCACCACGGTCGATACAAGTACATGCGCCAATCTCAACCATATTGCCGATAACCACGCGGCCGGTCTGTGGAATTTTTACCCACTTTCCTGATTCATTGGCGTAACCGAAACCGTCTCCGCCGATAACGGCGTTTGATTGAAACAGACAATGCTCTCCGATGACAACGTCATGATAAATGCTTACATTAGGATAAAGTTTGGTACCTTTACCGATTTTGGCGTTAGGACCTATAAAGCATCCCGCGCCGATTTGCACGTCATCGCCGATTTGTGCTCCTGCACTGATGCAAGCATTTGGGCCTATGGCGACATTACTGCCTAAAACCGCACTCTTATCAATTACGGCAGAAGCATCAATTCCAACTGCGATTGCCGGGGTCGTATCCAAAAGCTGAGCAACTTTGGCAAAACCAAGATACGGATCTTTAACAATTAGTGCCGCACTTTTTACATGCGGAACATCGCCTTCCCGAATAATAACCGCACTTGCTTGGCTTTCTTCAAGCACGCTTCTGTATTTAGGATCGGAAAGAAAGCTTATTTCTCCGTCCTTGGCGGTCTTTAAATTGGCAACGCGATGGATCTCGACGTCGCCGTTTCCGTGCAGCTTGGCACCGATTTTACTTGCAATATCCTGAAGCTTCATCATGAATTACTTCTTGCCGGATTTGCCGGCACGATTAATAACATCCTGAGAAATATCCAAAGCGTTTACGGTATAAGCTACCGACTCACCGCGCAGCACAAGCTGAATTCCGCGTTCTTTGGCAATTGCGTCAATGGCTTTCTGTACTTCCTGAGCAAGCTTTAAATTCTCGTCAGCAACACGCTTTCTCTGATCTTCCTGCAAAGCCTGAGCTTTTAAATTAAAATCAGACTGCATCTGAGCAAAACGGCGCTGCAAATCAACTCTTTCTTTTTCGCTTAACTTTGAGTCTTTAAGTTTCTGGGCAAGCTTATTGCCTTCAGCCTCAAGATTCTGCAGCTCGCGCTCACGGGGAGCAAATTCTTTGGCAAGCTTCTCACGGGTAGTTTTAGCCTGCGGAATTTCGTGCATGATAAGCGGCACGTTAATAACTGCGATAGTCGGGGTCTGGGCTTTTTCAGCTGCCATTGCAGGAGTTGCCGCAATGGAGGCAACAGCAAGAGCCAAAGCGATTTTCTTAAACATAACTATATTTCTCCTCAAAATCTTTAGAAACGTCCGCCGATATTAAAGTTAAAGGTTTCCGACTCGTCACCTGAATAATCTTTAACAGGCTTGGCAAGCGAGAATACCAAAGGGCCGATGGGCGACATCCAGTTAAGCGAAATACCTACCGAAGCACGCATTTTATCGGCATCACCGTTAATATCACGATAATCGCTCCCTAGTTCTTCATAATCATCGTCACGGGTATCCCACAAAGCACCTATATCAACGAATAACGAGGTACGTACCTGACGTTTGTAAGCTTCGGAAATAAACGGCGTCGGAATTGAAATTTCCGCGGTAGCGGCATATAAAGCGTTACCGCCTACGGAAGTATCGGATCTTCCGGACCCAGGATAATACGCTTTAGGTCCGATAGAGTTATAGTCAAAGCCGCGCAGCCAGTCACTGCCGCCTAAATAGAAATTATTAAAGAACGGCAAACGCTGATCATGTCCGTGAATTGTGCCGTAGCCGTCACCGTAGGCAACACGCCCACGCACGGTAAAGACAAAATTACGCTCACTGTCAAGCGGGAAATAGTGGGCAGTCTCCGCAGAAAGCTTATAGTACTGCAAGTCAGAGCCAGGAACCGTGGCAAAAGCCGAAAACGACTGGCGGCTGCCTTTAGTCGGGAATACGGAACGATCCAGATTGTTACGCGAGAAGCCGAAACTTGCGGTAAAGTTATTAAAGGTGCCGCTTTCTTCATAACCATCATCACTATAGTCACGCCAGAACAAAATCGACTGAATAAAATGATCTCCGGTATTGTCGATCTTATTCTGCTCAAAACCTACGGAATACGATACCGACATTGTCTCGCTAAGCGGATATCCTGACGTTATCTCAATACCCAAAGTATCGTTATCATATGAAACCACATCAGCGTCATCGCCTTCAAACTTATCATAGTAGACACGTCCGCCGAGACTGATGCGATCAACCGTGAAATAAGGATCGGTATAGCCTAACTCAATATGCTGGCGATAGTCATTATCATAAGCCATAATGGAGGCGCGAGAACCCCAGCCGAATACGTTGTTTTGTGAAATACCCGCCTGCAGGAGCATACCTGAGTTGGTACCGTAACCGATACCGCCTGAAATAGAGCCGGTAGGCTGCTCTTTAACTTTTACGTCAAGATTTACGGTATCAGGGGTATTTCCGGCACGTTTGGTATCAAGTTCAACGGTCTCAAAGAAACCGGTACGATTCAAACGGTTCTCTGACAAATCGACGGCTTCATTTGACAACCAGGTACCATCCATCTGACGCATTTCACGGCGGATAACGGTATCATCGGTTGAAGTATTGCCGGTAATATTGATCTGGCTTACATATACGCGGGAACCAGGTTCAACGTTAAAATCAAGGTTAACGACTTTGTTTTCATCATCAAAAGTCGGGAAAGCTCTGACTCTTGAGTAAGCATAGCCGTATTTACCGAGATAATCGCTTAAAGCCTTTTCCACGGAAGCAACTTTGGCGGCAGAATAAACTTCACCTTCTTCAAAATTCAAAAGCTCCTGCATCTGCTCACCGTATTTTAAGGTATCACCGCGCAGTGAAGTCTTGCCTACCGTATACTGATCACCTTCCGTTACCGCAATGGTAAGATACAATCCCTTACGATCAGGCGTCATTTCAACAGAGGTATCGTCAATCTTAAAACGTACGTAACCTCTATCCATATAATAAGAACGCAAAGACTCCAAATCGGCAGAAAACTTCTGGCTTTCATAACGGCGATTGGCAAGGAAGTTCCACCACGGCACATCGTCACGAAGCTGCATCTGCGCTAAAAGGACGTCCTCATCAAAACTCTTATTGCCGACAATATTAATCTGCTCAATTTCCGCCGAAACGCCTTCGGTGAACTCAAGCTTAATATCCACACGGTTACGCGGCAAATAAGTCAAAACCGGCTTTACCTTTGCTTGATACATACCAGCAGAGTGGTAAAAATCTTCAAGCGACTTCTGAATCTGCGACAAAGTCTGAACGTTTAAGGCTTCACCAGCCTTAAGTCCCTGCTGCTCAATAACGGGACGCAAAGCAGATTCATTAAGCTGTGAATTTCCGGCAAATTCAATATTACCGATAGTCGGGCGTTCTTTAACGTTAACGATAACGGTATTGCCCTCGCGCGTCAGGCTTATATCATCAAAATTACCGGTTTCGTATAAGCGGCGCATGGTAAGAGCCGAGTTTTCGGCATTCATTACATCGCCTTGTCTTACAGGCATTGCCAACAATACGGCACCTACCGTAACGCGGTTTAAGCCTCTTACCTGAATATTGTCAATCACAAAGCTTGAATTATCTGCAGCAAATGACGGCGGAACAAACATTAAACTTCCGACAATTGCCGTCAATGCCAAAGCAAGCGGTTTTTTTGCTTTAAATTTCATCTTCAAATTCCACTTTGCCTAATTTTTATAGAGCTTTTAAATCATTAAAAATCGCCAAAAACGAAATAAAAAGCAGCAAACTAAGTCCGAATAACGACAATATATACTGCACTTTTTCGTTCGGCGCTTTACGGAAAACAGCCTCATAGGCAATGAATAAAAGCTGTCCTCCGTCCAAAACCGGTATCGGGATCAAATTAAGAATACCTAAGTTTACACTAATAGCAGCCAAAAAACTTATAAAGAAAGTAAGACCGATAGTTGCACTTTCTCCTGCGCCTTTAGCTATAGCAATAGGTCCGGCTATATTTTGCGCCGAAATTTGTCCCGTAATTAATTTTACTGCTGATTTTACAATAATTAAGGACATTTCATAGGTATCTGATGCCGCTTTAATTACTGAATCGAATAAACCGTACTGCACCTTTTCGGTAAGCTCGGGTATTTGTTCAGCTTTAGCCACTACTCCGATTAAAGGGCGATAAGACTTCGACACTTCATCATAAACAAGATCTGCTGTAAGCGTAGTAGTGTACAGAACACCATCCCGTTTTATGACTAAAGTAAGAGGCTGACCGTTTGAGGCGGCAATCATTTCCTGAGTACGATACCAAGAAGTAGACTCCACTCCGTTTACGGAAATAATTTCATCCCCTGCTTTAAGACCGGCGCGAAAAGCCGGACTGTCCTGATTTACCGAGCTTATAACGTTTAAAATTTTACCGACACAGACTTTAAGTCCCAATATGCCTAACGGATCTTTATCCGGCTCCAACTTAAACGAGCTTAAATCCATGTTAAGCGAAATATTGTCACCCCGGCCCAAATCACGCTTAACTTCAATTAATACGTTTTTTTCCCCGGAGTGTGAAACTAAAGTCAAAAGTGCGTTTTTCCAATCGGCAGTCTCAATTCCGCCGATACTTTCAATTAAATCATATTCTTTAAAACCGGCTGCAGAGGCTACCGAATTAGGAACCACATCTCCTATAACAGGTTTTATTAAAGTAACGCCGCTTAAATTAACGAAACAATATAAAAAGAAAGCGAGCAGGATATTACACAAAGGTCCTGCCGCAATAATAAAAGCTCTTGCTTTCAAAGATTTGGCGTAAAAAGATCCGGAAACGTCGGTAAGCGCAGCTGCTTCCTGTTTGTTTTCTCCGTACATTTTTACATAACCGCCCAAAGGAATTGCAGATACGGCATACTCACAGCCGTCTTTGCCCTTACGCGACCATAACACTTTGCCAAAACCTATGGAAAAGCGCAGAATTTTAACTTTGCAAAACCTAGCAGCAAAAAAGTGACCTGCTTCATGAATAGTCACTAAAATACCGATAGCGATTCCGAAAAACAGCAGGTTCCACAAAAAAGAGCCCATTACAGCCTCGCTACCGCAGCTTTAATATAATCCCTGACTTTAGCGTCAAGCTCAAAAATCTCCTCAAGTGAATAAGGAGATTCTCCGCCGAAAGCATCGAGACTTTGAGCACATAAAGACGCTATATCCAAATAACGGCAGGCGCCATTTAAAAACGCCTCTACTGCTACCTCATTGGCTGCGTTAAGTGCTGTAGTTGCTCCCTGTCCTAATTTACTTGCCTGCATGGCAAGAGCAAGACATGGGTAACGCTTAAAATCAGGCTCCTCAAAAGTCAGTGCTTTAAGAGAACAAAAATCAAGACCGTTAACTCCTGACACCACTCTTTGCGGATAAGCAAGAGCTCTTGCTATCGGAGTCTTCATATCCGGATTGCCAAGCTGGGCAAGCACGGCTCCGTCAATATACGAAACCATTGAATGCACTACCGACTGAGGATGAATAACCACCTTGACATCATCGTCACAGGCATTGAATAAATATCTTGCTTCGATAAATTCAAGACCTTTATTCATCATCGTTGACGAGTCAACCGAAATCTTAGGACCCATTGACCAGACCGGATGATTTATCGCCATTGAAGGAGTGACGTCTTGTAATTTTTCAATTTCAAGAGTGCGAAAAGGTCCGCCCGATCCTGTAAGTAAAATCTTATCCACGCCGCAATCTTTTAAATCACAGCTGCCAAGACTCTCTTGGGCTTTTTGCGGCAAACACTGAAAAATCGCGCTGTGTTCACTGTCAATTGGCAAAACTTTAGCACCGTATTTTTTAACTTCATTAAAAAATAATTTGCCCGACATCACTAGCGCTTCTTTATTGGCAAGACCAATCACGGCACCGCGCTTTACCGCGGCAAGCACGGGCGGAAGCCCCATGGCTCCGACGATAGCCGCTACGACATAGCTTCCTTCTTTGTCGGCAGCGATTTCCAAAACGCCGTCAGATCCTTCCAAAATATCGCAAGATAAGTTATTAAGCGCACAAGCGTCCTTTAAACGACGGGCTGCATCTTTATCATAGACGGCAGCTCGTTTGGGCGCAAAACGCTTGATAATATCAAGCATCTTCTCGTCATTACCCCCGCACACTGCCGCATAAAGCTCATATTTGTCAGGATTTGCCGCTATTACATCTAATGTACTGCTGCCTATCGATCCGGTAGCGCCTAATAAAGTGATCTTGGTTCTCATGCCAAATTGCCGCTAATTAACCAATTTACGGATAAAAATAAAGGAATCGCCGCAAGCTGCGAGTCTATACGATCGAGCATTCCGCCGTGACCCGGGAAAATCTTTCCGGAATCTTTAACTCCGCCCAGGCGTTTAATCATACTCTCAAGCAAATCGCCGATTACGGAAAAAACTATAGCGATAATTCCTGAAGCAATTAACGCAGGTCCGCTATTGCCGTAAGTTGAGAAAAGACCGAGATGCATAAAAAGGATCAGCGCGGCAAAAGCCAAAATAAGTCCGCCGTATAACCCTTCCCTGGTCTTTTTAGGGCTGACTTCAGGAATAAGTTTGGTTTTTCCGAAAAACACCCCGGCAAAATACGCTCCGGAATCTGCCGCCCACACTAAAGCCATTACGGCAAGCACCAGATAAGCTCCGGTATTTGCGTCAAGAGCAATATCAGTTGAACGCAAAACCAAAAGTCCTTCTAAAAAAGGCACCAGCATCAGCAAACCTAAAATCGCGCATATAACTTTATTCTCATACCAAGAGCTTTTATGCGGATAGGCTTTTATAAGCGGAACAACACCAATCCACAAAGGCATGCTTAATGCGATTATATATTTGACGGCAGGAGGGATATGTCCCGATACGAACTCGCCAGGAGGTGCTATTACAAAGCATCCGACCGCAGCAGCTACAGCCAAAAATAAAAATAAATAGCGCTGTTTAAATTTAAAAATAGGACCTAACTCATAAGCGCCGACCATATAAATAAAGAGTGCGCCCATGGTAAAAATCGGGAAATCGGCAAAAAAAAGCCACGCAATTACAGCAGCGATTAAAACGATGCCGGTAATAATACGGGTAACCATTTATTTTCCTCTAATTTGAGCCGAAGTCATTCCGAAACGGCGCTCTCGACCTGAGAAAAACAAAAAGGCTCTTTTTAGCTCTTCTTCACCAAAATCAGGCCACAGTACGTCCGTTACGTATAATTCACTGTACGCGCATTGCCATAATAAAAAGTTGCTGATGCGCATTTCACCGCCGGTACGGATTAATAAATCAATATCCTGCGGTAAACTTAACTGCTTATTAAAATACTCTTCATTAAGATCATTTTGTGTGACCTGTCCGCAAGAGATTTGATTTTGTATCTTGCGGCAAGCCTCCACGATATCCCAGCGTCCACCGTAATTTGCTGCGATATTAAGTTCAAGACCTGAATTCTCGGCTGTTGTTTCTTCAAGCGCTTTTATGGCTTTTTGTAATCCCGGATTAAAGCGCGACACATCGCCTATAACTTTGGCTTTTATATTGTTTCTATGTAAAACCGGAGTTTCTTTTTTCAAAGAAAGCGAAAAAAGCTCCATCAATGCTGCAACTTCAGCCTGCGGACGCTTCCAGTTTTCACTGGAAAAAGCAAAAAGAGTAAGGGAATGCACACCGAGTATGGCGGCGGCTTCAATGGTACGTCTGACGGCAGCGGCTCCTTCACGGTGACCTTTAACGCGCGATAATCCGCGTTTTTCGGCCCAACGACCGTTACCATCCATAATAATGGCAACATGACGGGGGATCTTGATCTCTCCCGTCATTTCTTTGTCAGTAAGCATCAGGACAATTAGATTTCCATCAGCTCTTTTTCTTTTGCAGCCAAAAGCTCATCACACTTCTTAACGGAAGCGTCGGTAAGTTTCTGGATTTGCTCTTCACCATCGTGCTGCTCATCTTCAGAAATGTCTTTGGCTTTTTCTAAAGCTTTAAGAGCATTGTTAGCATCACGACGAATGTTACGAATCTCTACGCGAGTCTGCTCGATTTCACCGCGAACGACTTTAACCAAATCCTTACGGCGCTCCTCGGTTAAAGGAGGGAGCGGGACGCGAATATCAATTCCGGCAACGACAGGATTCAAGCCTAAATCTGACTTCTGAATGGCCTTTTCTACATCCTTGATGGCGTTGCGGTCAAAAACGGTCAATTTTAAGGTACGAGCGTCTTCAACATTAACCTGTGCAACCTGACGCAGCGGAGTCGGACTGCCGTAATATTCAACCATGATACCGTCTAAAATTCCGGGCTGAGCACGGCCGGTACGGATCTTGGCAAGACGGCTGCTTAAAGACTCAATAGCCTTTTGCATGCGAGCGCTTGCATCTTGTTTTACATCGTTAAGCATCAAACATTCTCCTTAGTCTGAAACTAAAGTGCCCTCATCCTTGCCGGTCGCGGCACGTAATAAAGCACCTTCATTATTCATGGAAAAAACACGGATCGGCATGTGATGATCACGGGCCAGGACAAAAGCGGTTAAATCCATAACCTGCAGTTCTTTTGCCAAAACTTCGCTAAAGCTAAGCGAAGAATAGCGGACGGCTGTCGGATCCTTAACCGGATCGGCTGTATATACACCGTCCACTTTAGTTCCTTTCATGACTTCATCGCATTTAAGCTCAATTGCGCGTAAAACCGCCGTAGTATCGGTTGTGAAAAAAGGAGAACCGGTACCGCCTGCGACAATCACGACATTTCCGTCTTCAAGAGCTTTTCTGCCGGCAACTGCACTATATTGAGCACTGATGGAAGGAATACCGTAAGCACTCATCAAAACGCACTTGCCGCCCTGACGAATAAGTTCGTCACGCATTGCAAGACCGTTCATTACGGTTGCGAGCATACCCATTTGATCGCCTGCGACGCGATCAAGTCCGGCTTTTTGCAATGCAGCGCCGCGAAAAATATTTCCGCCACCTATCACTAAAGCCACCTGAACGCCGTCATCCTGTACTTTACGGATCTCTGATGCCGCATGAGCCAGGATTTGCGGTTCAATTCCGAAGCCGGCACTTCCGCCTAAAGCCTCACCGGATATTTTCAGCAAAATTCTACGCATATTGTCTGCATGTCCCGAAGTCATTAAGGTCAATTACTTGTTAGCGGCAGCGATCTGAGCCTGAACTTCTTCTGCAAAGTTCTCTTCTTTCTTAGCGATGCCTTCGCCTACTTCGTAACGGACGAAGCTTACTGCATCAGCATTGTGGCTCTTTAACAACTCACCGACAGTAACTGAAGGATCCTTAACGAAAGGCTGACCGGTCAAAGAAACTTCACCGGTAAACTTCTTCATACGGCCTTCAACCATCTTCTCGGCAATAGCGTGGGGCTTGCCGGACTTGACGGCGATCTCAATCTGAATCTGACGCTCTTTCTCGACAACTTCAGCGGAAACGTCTTCAGGATGAACGAAATCAGGCTTGTTGGCGCAAACGTGCATAGCAACATCTTTTGCCAAATCCTCGGTACCGCCGTTTAAAACGGTAACGACGCCGATACGGCGATTGGAGTGAACGTAGATGCCCAAAACATCACCGGTTACGCGGACCATGCGGCGCAAATTCATGTTCTCACCGACTTTTGCGATTAAAGCGGTTAAAGCGTCAGCAACGGTCATACCACCGAAATCAGCAGCCTTCAATGCTTCAACGTCAGCAGCACCGCTCTTTAAAGCGACATCGGCAGCTTTCTGAGCAAAAGAGGTAAACTCTGCGTTCTTGGCAGCAAAGTCGGTCTCGGAATTCAATTCGAGCATTACGACGGTATTGCCTTCGTGAGCTACGGCAATAACGCCTTCAGCGGCGGTACGGGTAGCTTTCTTGGCAGCCTTAAGAGCACCGCTCTTACGCATTGCTTCAATAGCAGCTTCGATATTGCCGTCAGCAGCAACCAAAGCCTTTTTGCAGTCCATAAAGCCTGCGCCGGTAATGTCGCGCAGTTCTTTAACCATAGCGGCAGTTACGTTTGCCATTTTTTAATCCTCAAATTCGTAAAGGGCCGGTTATCCGGCCCTAAAAAATTAACAGCTCTAAAAATAAGTCCTAATGACTTTATCTAGATAAGCCGATAATTACTCAGCCTTTGCTTCAGCAGCTTCTTCTTTAGCTTCTTCGGCAGGCTCAGCAGCTTCCTGAGCCTCAGCAGGCTGCTCAGCTTCAACGTGATTCATCTGAGCACGAGCGGCATTGATAACTTCAACTGCGCCCTTTAAATAAAGCTCAACAGCACGGATAGCGTCATCGTTACCCGGAATTACGTAATTTACGCCGTCAGGATCGGAGTTGGTATCGACAACGGCAACAACCGGAATACCGAGGTTGTTAGCTTCTTTGATTGCGATGTGCTCAACTTCAGCGTCGATAACGAACAAAGCATCAGGCAAACCGCCCATATCTTTGATACCGCCCAAAGAACGGTTCAACTTGGCAAGTTCACGAGTACGTAATAAAGCTTCTTTCTTGGTAAGCTTGTCAAAAGTACCGTCGGTAGACTGAATCTCGAGTTCCTTCAAACGCTTGATGGACTGACGAACGGTCTTCCAGTTGGTAAGCATACCGCCAAGCCAACGATGATCAACATAGAACTGACCGCAAGAAGTAGCGGCAGGGCCGATCTGATCGCATGCTGCGCGTTTAGTACCGACAAACAAAACCTTACCCTTATGAGCGACTACGCTGCTTAAGAAATTAAGAGCATCTTCGTAGCACTGTACGGTCTTTTCAAGGTTAATGATATGAACGCCGTTACGATGTCCGAAAATATAGGACTTCATCTTAGGATTCCAGTAACGGGTTTGGTGACCGAAGTGAACGCCTGCTTTAAGCATGTCGCGCATAGAAATAGATGACATGAGATTTCCTCTTTATATTGGGTTATGCCTCCACTGCTCCGTTTTTCCAACCTTAAAAAAGGCACCCGGAAAAAGCGTTTATAAGCAGTGTGTGTTTTAAAAATTACACCTAAAACCTTTACGTCCTATACGCAAAGGCTTGCGTATTTTATCATGCAAATGACAATTTTTAATGAAAAATCCCGAAAAATATCTGATTTTTGTTTTACAAAAATTCCTAAAAATCCATTAATGCAAAATCACGCTAAGTCAAAAATTAAGACCAATCATCATCGAGCAGAAAATCCCTAACATTTTTATGTATAACTCCGTCCCGACTCATATCAAATTCATCCAACGATATCACATATTTAGGAAAATTATCAGCAACCTCAAGCAACACTCCGAACTCTCGCTCGATCGTGTCGTCGGATGCAAGCATATATGCCACCTGTACGTAAATTTTCTTACCGTCTTTAGTAGCAGCAAAATCAATTTCTTTAGCGCCCATTTTTCCCACGGTTACCGAAAATCCGCGTCTTAGCAGTTCCATACACACTATATTTTCAAGAATTTGATTAATATCCTGCATATTATTGCCGCACATCGCTTGACGTATGCCATGATCTGCAACATAGTACTTTTCATTTACCGAAAGAAGCTGCTTGCCCGGCAAATCTTCTCGCTTGACACGATGAAAAAGAAAAGATTCACAACAGTAACGCAGATAATTAATTACCGTTTCAGTAGAAACTTTTCTGTGTTCGCTTTTTAAAAATTTGACTATAGAAGCGGCGGAAAAGGGCTTTCCCACATGATTTATAGAATAAAAGACAATTCTTTCAAGTAAATCAACATCTCGAATATTGCCGCGTTTTACTATATCTTTGATTACCACAGAGCTGAATAAATCATGAAGATACTGATTACAAGCCTCCTTCTGCCAATTTAAATTAGCCAAATACGGCATTCCCCCGAATGTCAGATAAGCTTTAAAACACTCTGCGTTGTCAGCATTAGGTGCTGACGAACGATACAGATCTATAAACTCAGCAAAGGAAAACGGGAAAATCTCAAACTCAATGTAACGCCCTGCCAAATATGTAGCTAACTCCCCGGATAAAAGCTTTGCATTTGATCCGGTAATGTAAATGTCGCAGTCAATTGCAACCCGTAACGAATTAACACACTTTTCCCAATCTTTTACTTCCTGAATTTCATCAAGAAAAAAATAAGCCTTTCCGGAAAAAGATTGGGCTCGCTTAATTAACTCATTGTAAAGAGTTGCTGCCGTCAGCAACGGGATATAGCACATATCCTCAAAATTTAAGGAAACTAACTGACAAGACTTTACACCTCTTTTTAGAAGCTCACCTTTTATCAGTTCAAGCATAATTGACTTTCCACTGCGGCGCATTCCCGTCATTACCTTAACCATATCGGTGTCGATAAAAGGACGTATCCGCTTAAGATATAACTCGCGCTCAATCATACATTACAACAAATATTCAATCTAAAACCACAGATTATCTTTATTATACTGAAAACTATCTTTGTATTTTTAATTTTCATTCGATATATCGAATAAAAATTAATTTTTCTATTTTTTATACGTTATAACCAACACACAGATGATCAAAACTTATATTCTGCAATAAAGGAAAAAGCCGCCCCTTGTCTGTCACCTGTACTAAGATGCACATTCGAGCCAAACGAAAAATCAGGGTACAAGGCAGATGTGACGTCAACTCCCAGGCTTCCGACAAACGAAGTACCGTCAATGTTTTCTCTGTGTAGTGCATAACCGTTGACGAAAGTTTTAACCGACGAAACAAAGATATGCTCAATACCCGCCCCTGCATTCAAACTTATAAAGGAATTGAGTTTAAAATTAAATTCAGTTCCGGCACGTAAAGCATGCGCAAAACTCGGATCAACGCTCATGCGCGAATCACTTTTATCATGAAGGTTAAAACGATCGGAAGTTTCATAAATGCCTAAATAGCGGGTATAAACATCCGCTTTAATAAAATCATTTAAGGCAAAACGGTAACCTCCGCCCACATGAATGCTGCCGTAAAGATTATGACTTACAAAAGAAGCCTCATCATCTTCATATTTTCCGTCAAAGTCGGTCTTTATATACCCAAAGCGCAGTGCCGCATCGGCATATAAACCGTTTGCAAACTCATAATCAATAAGAGTTCCCAAACCGACATAACTTAGATCCGTATCAATATCGGCGTTTTCTTTTAAACCTGCCTCACCTATTCCCGTTTCTGCAAACAAAGACCATAAAAGATTATCGTATTTAAACGCACCGCCTACGGCTAAATGATAATCTCGAATTGAAAATTCGCTTTCATTGTCATAATTTGTATAACCGCCGTGTGCTGTAGCGAATAAAGCGGATCTGTTCGTATCGCCTAATGCATATAACGCCGCCGCTTTTGCGTCCTCAATAATAAAATCCGCTCCTTGTTTTATAAGCGCAATAGAACTTAAATAAGCTTTGGATAAAGTTTTTGCTTCATCGCTTACTACAGTTTCCTCGATAAAATCATCGTTATTGACGATATCTTCAATACCAAGCTCATGCTTATATTCATGACTAACCTTTGAAGACCAGCGCTTAAACACGAAAGTATTATCACCCTCCACCACGGTATTTTCGTCGGTATAAATATCGTCGCCAGACCATAGCAGAGCTATATTTTCCTTAGGATCAACTTTATGAGAAGCAACTACCAAGGTCTTATTTTTAAGATCGATATCCGCTTTTGAACTAAGAATAAAACGATTATCCCCGACATCTTCATAATTATCGGATACTTTGATGTTTTCATTATTGACCGTAAGTTTTAAAACTTTAAATCCGTCAATGTCTTCTACCCGCACGTTACCTTCTGCGCTAATAACGTTTCGAGCATTTATAGGTTTAGTCCCGTTATAGCCTCCATAAACATTTTTAAGCTTCATACTGCCTGACAAAATAACGATATTGGCGTCAGCCGCTTTTCCTTGTCCGCCGTAAACGTTGCCTGAAACCTTGGCATTTTTAACCAATAAAGTATTGTGAGATGCGCTGATACCGCCTTTTCCGCCATAGACATCATTAACATCAGCGCCGTCAAGCACGTTAACGTAATTAAAATCCGCTTTGCCGTTTTCGCTGTAGCCGCCTGCTGCTGTATGGACCGTACCGCTTAACTCCATGTAGTTGTAGCTTGCAGATCCATTTTGTGAAAGACCTGCATAAGCGGATTCACTCACATCGGCACCTTTTTTTATCCGCAGCTGATTGCCAAAAGCTTGAGATTTGCCGGAGCCTGCAATAACAGACCCTGACACATGTGCCCCTGAATTTAAAGTAACCGAATTATTAAGCGCTTTAGCGCCGGTACTTTCACCGCCTACTATACATGTAGCCGTGCCTGCAACATCTACGGTATTGTATGAAACATCACCGTTTTCACTTTTAGCACCTATGACTTTTTGTACAGAAGCATCTTCATTTACGGTCACGAAATTAGATTCGGCAGCCCCGTTTTCAACATAAGCACCGTATATAGTTGCAACTGTTGCTCCTGAGTTTAAAATAACGCCGTTATATAAAACATCACCGTTTCGTGCATAGCCTGCATAAGAGGCCCCTTTAACTTCTCCGTTTATTTCCACGTAATTACTTTGAGCTCCGCTAAATCCGTAACCGCCTAAAACATTGCCAAACACCGTGCCGTCAATCACGACGTCATTGCTGTCAGCAGGCGCATTTAGCGCGTAACCGCCCAAAACATTGTCTGCCGTGGCATCGTCCGCGATTTCAACACTATTGCTGCGGGCATATCCCTTTGCCGTCGTATAGCCGCCAATGACATTTTTTGCCTGTCCCTTTACGGTTACCGTGTTATACATCGCAGAAGCCTTGGCATTAAATCCGCCTATAGCGTTACCGACTGAGCCTTTCTCTAAAATCGTCAGTTCATTGTCGGTGACATTAAGTGAATTATGTGAATATCCGCCAAAAACCCATCCGTCTTCAAAAGAAGATAGAACATTCACTTTATTGTAGCTTACGGTATTCCCGTCATCTAAAGTCGGACCGAACCATTCTCCTTCTCTAGCAGGATTACTGTCTGCAGAATATGCCTTATCTTCACTATCAAAATTTAAAACTGCAGCCTGAGCTGCCGTACTTAGTGCAAGCGAAACCGCGATCGCTAAAATCTTTTTACTTCTTTTCAAAATAACTCCGAATTTTTTATATCTACCTCCCATCTTATGCCTACATAATCAATTCTTTTATCAGTTGCGCTTTTTGCGCAAGTACCCATTAATTTTCACAGAGATTTAATGTAAACCTTACATTAACCGTTTTAACGACGGTGAGGTCCCGGGAAAGGACGCGGAGGCGCCGGTTTTACATGATGAAACATAGGAGGAGGTGCTTTATGCATCGGCCTTTCGATACGATGCGGTCTTGGCGGCATATGATCATAATGAACGGTACAACCGCTTAAAAACAATGTTGCAATGCCGATACTGATTACTGTTATCACTTTACTTTTTGACATATTCTTTCCCTTAAAAAATATTTTCTTTAATTATGTGAAGCAACGCTTAGCGGCAAATTAGTATCAGCAGATCTTAAGAGCTGACTGCTGCATATTCCTTTTCTTAATTTATGTGACTTCAAGCGCCAATTCTTATGTCATAACTTTTAATTCCCAATTTTTCTTCTAAACTAATTAATGACACATGTGTCATTAACTGAGGTTGCCCATGACCGAAAACAAACGGGAAAGACGCAAAGATGCACGACCTAGCGAAATACTTAATGCCGCTGCCGATAAATTTTTGACTAACGGTTTTTCCAAAACCACTTTACTTGATATTGCCAAAGCCGCAGGCATATCGCGCAGTACTATTTATCTTTATTACAAAACCAAAGAAGAGCTGTTTTTACAGGTCGTACGCGCCACAGTTAAAAATCATTCAATCGCGGTTCAAAAAGCTCAAACTACCGATAGTCAAGACGTTAAAGAAAAGATAAAAACTATTGTTGACCTTATCTATGCTATCACGGGTGATGAGCGCTATTTAAAATTACTGCTTATTTTCATTACCGAAAGCGCCAATAACCCGTTTTTAAAACAAATATTTTTCTCTGAAATCTTCGGCAAAATCACACAGCCTACTAAAAAATTGCTTATAGACGCCAGGGAAACGCAAAATTTAAGCGACATAACTTTAACCATGATCGCCGGATCGTTTTTTATTTCATCTCTTTCATCCATGATTTTAACGGAAAAAGAAAGTTTTCTGCCGTCACGTCTAACCTTAAAAGAAACACTGCCTAAACTGCTTTTAAACAGTTTGCTTCAAACTCCTTTAAAAGACGCTAAGGAGTAATCATGAAAAAGAAAATCTTAGTTTGCTTATTTCTAATTACCCTCATCCTTTTAGGTATCGTTTTATATCTTAATCAAGATAAAGAGTACCGAGGACTTAAAGCCTACGGCAACGTCGATATCAGAGAAAGTTCGCTTGCCTTTGAAATAAACGGCAAAATTAATGCGTTATTTTTTGATGAAGGACAAAAAGTCACAAAAGGAGAAATCCTTGCAACATTAGATACTAAAGCCTTAGAGCATGAAAAAAACATTAAATTATCTTCCTGCAAAGGACTTAAAGCACAATTGAATCTGCTTGAAAACGGATATAGAAAAGAAGAAATAGATAAAGCAGAAGCTGAAGTAAACGCACTTGAAAACGAAGTCAAGCTTCAGGAAAAGACATTTGCAAGAACCGATAATCTGTATAAAAAAGACGCCGTCAGTGCTCAAACGCATGACAGCGATTTCTTTAAGTTAAATGTTCTAAAAGAAGATCTTAATACGGCAAAAGCTAATCTTAGCTTACTTAAAAACGGTTATCGCCAAGAAGAAATAGATGCGCAAAAAGAAGCTTATCAAACCTGTCTTAACGAACTTGACTACATAATCTACAAAATCAAAGAGCAAAGCGTAATTAAAGCTCCCTATGACGGAAAAATACGTACCCGCAATCTTGAACTCGGGGATATGGCGTCAGCTCAAACTCCGGTTTTCACCCTATCGCAGCTTAATCATAAATTCGTGCGCTGCTACCTTACGGAACTGCAGCTTGTTAAGGTAAAAACCGGCAATAAAGTCTTAATTGAAACCGCAAGCGGCACAACAATTTCAGGAAACATTGCAGTTATAAGCGATACGGCGATGTTTACTCCTAAAACCGTACAAACAGAAGAATTACGACCACAGCTTGTTTATGAAGTACGCATTGATGTTGCCGATCCTGATGAAGTACTGCGACTTGGACAAAGCGTCAGCGTAATCTTTGAATAGAGTGAACTGCTATGGCGCAAATCAAGCTTCACGACCTCTATTTTTCCTACCAAAAAGAAGGTAAGGACAAAGCCGTATTCTCAGGAATGAATCTTAAGCTTGAAGGAAACCTAATCAGTATCACCGGTCCTGACGGATCAGGCAAAAGCACTTTTTTAAAGCTTTTAACCAGAATACTACAACCGACAAAAGGAGAATGCAGCCTTTTAATAAACAATGTTGAAAACGCATCTTCTCTTGGCTATATGTCTGAAAAGCTCGGTCTTTATGAAGAGCTTTCGGTAATTCATAATTTACGTTTTTTCTGCGCCATAAAAAACGTCGATCCTGAAAAATGCGAAGAAAAACTTAATAAACTTTTAACTAAAGTTGGACTTTTTAAATTTAAAGATTACGCGGTTAATACACTGTCAGGAGGTATGAAGCAAAAACTTGCTTTATGCTGTACTTTAGCTACCGATCCTAAAATTATTATCCTCGACGCTCCCACTGTAGGAGTCGATCCTTTATCTCGCCGTGAGATCTGGAAAATTATTTTTGATTACATAAAAAATCAAAAAGCTTTCTGCATCTTCTCAACTTCTTATTTAGAAGAAGCCGAACAATCTGAAATCTGCATATTTTTAAAAGAAGGCAAAATAATAAGCTGTGATCGCCCGTCAAATTTACTAAAGGATGTAACCGGACGCTGCTTCTCGTTTTTCTGCGACTTAAACTACAAAGATTTACTGCATTTTCTTATTATCAACAAAGAACTCAAGTTTAAATTTTTAAGCGACATCTTTCCAAGACTTAACCGCATCGATCTTTTAACTAAAAAAAACTGCGACATCCGGGAATTAAAAAATAAACTTAAAAAATTTTTTCCGGCAAGTGATTTCAAACTTACAGAACGAAAACCTTTTCTTGAAGACGTTTACATCGCGCTTAATGAAGAAAAAAAGGAAGATTTAATCATAAAAACAGAGGATGAAGCCAATTTACGCTCAAAAAACAGTATCTCTTACACCCAACCTGAAGATATCGACATAATTTCCGTAAACGACATAAAAAAATCTTTCGGTAATTTTACCGCTGTTCACCACTCGTCATTTTCCGTTAAAAGGGGTGAGATATTCGGTCTTTTAGGACCGAACGGCGCCGGGAAAACAACCACCTTCAGAATGATTTGCGGACTTTTAAATCCCACATCCGGCAATATCCTTATAAACGGATTTAATTTAAGAAAAGCAAAAGCCGCAGTCCGTGAGCAAATAGGATATGTGTCGCAAAAATTTTCTTTATATAAAAAACTTACCTTAAAGCAAAATCTTGATTACTTTGCAGGAAGCTACGGTCTTTACGGCAAAGAAAAAGAAAACCGCGTCAATTACCTTATTGATGATTTTATGCTGCGTCCTTTTTGCGCCGTTTTAGGAGAAGATTTGCCGTTTGGGATCCAGCGTCAGCTCTCAATGGCCTGTGCGCTTTTACATGATCCTAAGATTTTATTTTTAGATGAAGCCACATCAGGTGCCGATCCTTCGGCAAGACGTATTTTCTGGAAACGAATCATCGAGCTTAGCGCCAAAGGCACCAGCGTTATCGTAACCACTCACTTTATGGAAGAAGCTGAATACTGCGATCGCTTTTTAATTCAAGATAAAGGACGAATTCTTTGTCTCGGCGCTCCCGATAAAATCTGTGTAACACAAGGAAAACGCGTAAGCGTGGAAGAAACTTTTATAAGCAAAGTTGAAGAATACCGATTAAAGACTAAGGAGGCTACTTATGAATCTTCTTAGACTTAAGTATTTAATAAAAAAAGAAATAGAACAGATAAACAAAGATAAATCAATTCTTATCATCGCTTTTGTCGTGCCTTTTTTACTTATATTGATTTACGGCTACGGTATGAGCATGGATATAAAACCGGTAAAGGCAGCATTAGTCTGTGAAAATAACGCTTCCCTTGCCACTTTATTACAATCAAGACTTCAAGGTTCAGACTATCTTAAAATTCAAAACGTATTTACCCATCAGGAAGGAGAAGAGCTTCTCAATCGGCACAAAATCGATGCTATCGTTGATATTAAATCAAATCTTAAAAGTAAAAAAGACTTAAGTGACACTGAGATCTTAATTACAATTGACGGAACTTCAGGAATTTTCGGCATCACCGCACAAAGCTATCTGCAGCAGGCAATAAGCCAAGCGTTATCTTCCGACAACACAAAATCACCAATAAAATCAGTCGAACTTATATCACGGAACTGGTTTAACGAAGCCAATATTTCAAACCGTTATATTTTACCTGGGCAAACCGTCGGAATAATTACTCTCGTCGGAGCCTTCATGTGCAGTCTTGTCATCGCGCGCGAAATAAATCGAGGAACCTTTGAATCTCTTATTGCATCAAACGTCACCGCCTTTGAAATCATGCTGTCAAAAACGATTCCTTATTTTGTCATGTCATTATGGGGATCGTTTTTAACGCTTATCTTAATTGAAATTTTATTTGCCATTCCGATACGCGGATCAGTAATTTTTTTAATCCTGACCGTAAGTGCTTACACCCTGTCAAGTACATCGCTGGGACTTTTCATCTCAGCTTTAATGAAAGATCAGTTTCTTGCTACCGAATATGCGATCTTATTAAGTTTTCTGCCGGCAATTTTACTTTCAGGATCTTTATTTGATTTAAGAAGCGTTCCTGATTTTATCGCTTTTATCGGCTATCTGATTCCTCCGACATACGCGGTCGAGTCCTTTAGGATCTGTTTTTTATCAGGAGGCAATACCGACACTTTATTAATAAATTTGGCAATCATCATTTTCTACGTCGTTTTTTTCTCCGCACTTACCGTTTTTCTGCTAAAACGCGGCGGTATTAAAGGAGGACGGCATGTTTAAATCGCTTTTGCGCATTTTCTCTTTAATAAAAAAAGAATTCGTCGCAATGTGGATGGATAAAGGCACCCGCAAAATTTTAATTCTGCCTATTCTCATTCAATCCTTTATTTTCGGTTACGGCGCATCATTTAATCCTGAAACCATACCCTTTGCTTTTTACGATGAAGCGCAAAGCTCTAAAAGCTCAGAACTTTTTCATGACATAAATTCTTCTTTATTCAATCTTACGGATTATTGCTATGACTCACGTTGTCTTACCGATGCCGTAAGCAACGGCAATGCCTTAATCGGAATCTACATAAAAAGCGATTTTGAAAAAGATCCTAAAGTATTCGTCATCGCAGACGCGCGTAATACGACTTCAGCTAATATCGCGATAGGCTATTTAAATTCAATCATTGATACTTTCAACAGTAAAAACTATGCCGCTTTAAAACTTAACATCAATACTCGCCTTAGATTTAATGAAAACAATATTTCGCGTTTTAGCATCATGACGGGAATGATCCTTGCTTTAACCTTTATTCAAGTCATGCTGCTGTCAAGTCTTAGCGTCTCGCGAGAACGCGAGGACGGTACTTTTGACATGCTTTTAATGACTCCGGCAAATCCTGCGGAAATTTTAATCGGGAAGGCGGTTCCTCCTGCTTTGGTGGCTATAGCTCAAGGACTTATGCTTTTTGCCATCTGCCGTTATTATTTTGCAATTCCGTTTGCAGGAAGCCTTTTAAATATCGTTTTTGTTTTATCTTTATTTAGCATCAGCATTGTAAGTCTCGGTCTTGCCGTTTCGGCTTTGGCAAAAAGTCCACAGCAATCATTAGTGTTCGTTTTTACCTTAATTCTTCCGGCAATCATTCTTTCAGGCATGCTTACGCCAATTTCGGCAATGCCGCAATGGTTTCAGTTTATAAGTAAACTAAATCCGCTTTATTACGGTATGACTGCACTGCAAAGGATATATCTTGAAGGTCAGAGTTTTTACGAAATAGCGTATCTACTTATTCCCCTTGTTTTAATCGGAGCAGTATCCGTGCCGCTTGCCATGTATCTTTTCCGTCATAAAATTGACTGATAATCTTTAACGCAACGTGTCACAATCCTCGCTTTTTTCATATAATTTTCCTAAAACTAAAAAAGGACATTATAAAAATGGATATTTCCTTAAAATCAGCAGGCGAAATTGAAAAAATGCGCGTCGCCGGCAAACTTGCCGCCGACGTTCTTGAAATGATTACTCCGTACGTAGTTCCGGGCGTTACCACAGAAGAACTTGATGACCGCTGTCTTGAATATATCGAAAAAACTCAGCACGCAATTTCAGCATGCCTTGGCTATAACGGTTATCCAAAATGCACCTGCATCAGCGTTAATGAAGTAGTTTGCCACGGCATTCCCGGTAAAAAGCATTTGCACAAAGGAGATATCGTCAATATCGATGTTACCGTAATCAAAGATAAATATTACGGAGATACTTCCATGATGTTTATCGTAGGCGGCGAAACCTCCGTACGTAATCACAAATTATGCGAATGCGCCCAAGAATCAATGTACGCAGGCATAAAAACCGTACGCCCCGGCAGCAATTTAGCCGATATCGGAACCGCCATCGGGAAAGTGGCCCGCCGTTACGGATTTTCTATCGTTCGCGACTACTGCGGTCACGGTATCGGAAATAAATTCCATGAAGATCCGCAGGTACTGCATTATCCTAACGATTTAGACGTTTTATTAGAGCCGGGTATGACTTTTACCATTGAACCGATGATTAATGCCGGCACATGGAAATGCAAAGTAAACCGTAAAGACGGATGGACGGTTACTACCGCTGATCATCAGCCGTCCGCTCAATACGAGCACACCATTTTGGTAACCGATTACGGCTGTGAAATCCTGACTTTGCGCAGCAATGAAAACTTTGAGCGCTATGTGAAAAACGTTTAAAAAAAATGTTTGAACCGATAACCGTCCCCCGTAAAGTAAGACCCGACAAGTTAAAACAAACATGTCCTTTTACGGAAGAACTATGCGAATACAGCGTCAAAGCCGGCCGAGAATATCTTGGCAAGCTGCGCAGTTATCTTGAAGACCGCTTTAAAGACGGTTATGCGGTAGCCGAACTTTTATCCTGTCGTACTTATGTAATCGACAAACTTCTGTCAGGACTCTATCACCATTTTAATTTAACGTCCTTTGACAACTTAGCGCTTGTTGCGGTCGGAGGATACGGACGCGGAGAATTATTTCCCCTATCCGATATCGATATCTTAATTGTCGGCGATTATGACAAACTGCCTGACGAGAGTACCGAATCAATTGAATCTTTGATTTCCTTTCTATGGGATTTAAAACTTGATATCGGATCATCCGTACGTACTATTACCGAATGTGTTTTAGAAAGCCGTCAGGATCTGACTATCAAAACCAATCTGCTTGAAACCAGACTGATTTCAGGTTCGTACTACGTATACGGCAAACTGCTGCAAAAACTTGCAAGCGATCTGTATTGGGATCCGCTGCGCTTTTTAAACGCCAAGCTTCACGAACAGCTTGATCGTCACCACTCCTACAAAGATTCGGCATATTTATTAGAGCCTGACATAAAAAATAATCCGGGAGGACTGCGCGATATTCAAATCATGCAGTGGATAGCAAATTTCCACTTCCATGCAAAAACCATCAATGACATGCTGTCTTTAGGGTTATTAACCAAAAGCGAATTTGACGAGCTCATTTCCTGCCGTGACTTTTTATGGGAAACCCGCTGTGCTTTACATCTGTCTTTAACCAAAGAAGATGATCGACTTACTTTAGACATACAAAAAACCGTCGCCAAGCTTTTAGGGTTCACGGGTGACGGTACAATTGCCGTCGAAAAAATGATGCGGACTTTTTTCCGATCCATAAGACGCGTGCGCGAATTAAATTCTATGGCACTGCAGCTTGAGACTTTGCGCATAACAGGCCATTTGGGAGCCGATTCTCCCGTTTTTATCAATAGCTATTTTATAAAACGCGGACCGCTTATTGATATCATCGACCCCGACATGTTCAGCACCAATCCGGATAAAATGCTTGAAATCTTTGCCGTTATGGCCGAAACCCCGGATATTTTAGGACTGCATGTAAATTGCTTAAGACTGCTTCGAGAAGCGCGTCGCTCACTGCATCATTATTTAATTGAGATCCCCAAGTGCCGTGAAACTTTTAAGCGCCTGCTGCAAAACAGTCCTAATCTTGCATCTGCCATTACTCTTATGCATGAACATCGCGTCTTATCAGCTTACATGCCGCAATGGGAAAAAATTGAAGGACTTTCCCAATTTGACATGTTCCACACCTACACGGTTGATGAACACACGATTCACGTAATAAAAAACATTCAAGAACTCAATCAAAATAAAGAAAGCAAATACAGTTTGTTCCGCAACGTCTATCATCAAATAAACGAGCCTGAACTGTTAAACGTAGCGGCATTACTTCATGATATAGGTAAAGGCCGCGGAGGTCATCACGCTGACATCGGTGCGCATGAAGCTATTTATTTCTGCCAACTCCATGATTACACGCAATATCAGAATCGAACCGTATCCTGGCTGGTACAAAACCATCTGACCATGTCTGCTATAGCAATGCGCCGCGATATCACCGATCCTGAAGTGGTTAATGACTTTGCCAAATTGGTTCAGGACGAAGAACATTTAAACTTACTTTACTGTTTGTCCGTTGCAGACATAGCTGCAACTAACGATCATGAATGGAATTCATGGAAAGAATCCATTTTCAGACAACTTTACTTTTCCACCCGCCAGGCATTGCGTCACGGACTTGAACATCCTCAGGATATAGCACTGCACGTTAATGAGAACAAGCAAATTGCGCTGCAGTATGCTTCAGATATAAAAGAAAAAGATGTTAAAGAACTGTGGAATGATTTCTATCAAGGCTACTTCATTCGTTTCTCGCCGTTGGAGCTTGCATGGCATGCTCGCAATATAATCAAATATCCGTATACGGGTACGCCTTTAGTGCTTTTTGCTCAGCATGAAAATGTCGGAACGGAAATGTTTATCTATCAAAAGAAAGCGCCTTTTGACTTTGCCGCTGTCGCTTCCGTAATGGCATTAAAGAAAATAAATATCCAAAGTGCGCAGATTGTTCGCACCAAAAAAGATCATTGTTTGTGTTCTATAAAATTTCAGACCAAAAATGGTGCTTTAATTGATAACGATCGATTACACACTTTAAGAAAAGCCATCATACTAGGATTTGAACGCAAACCCGCTCTCCCTAAAGGTTTAGAAGAAACCAATTCATTATTTAAGATCCCGACAGTCATATCTTTTTTAAAAGACTCGGGAGCAAACCATTCCAATCTTGAAGTTTCCACGCTTGACAGATCCGGACTATTAGCTAAGATCGGCATTACTTTAGAAGCTTGCGGATGTAATATTCTGGCAGCACGCATCACCACTACGGGAGAACGCGCTGACGACTTTTTCACGCTTACCAATAAAGAAGGCACCGCCTTAAGTCAGAGCTTGAAAGATGAATTAACCGAAGAGCTGCATAAAGTGCTTGACCAGAAATCCGATTCAAAAAATTAAGGAGACAAAATGTCTGACACCAAACTTATAGAAATCATCGAAAACGCGTTTGATAATCGTGCCGCTATCAGCGCATCCTCTGTTGACGCAAATGTCCGTGCCGCAATTAACGACGTAATCGCCGGCCTTGATGACGGATCTTTGCGCGTTGCCGAAAAAATCGATGGTGAGTGGGTTACCAACCAGTGGATCAAAAAAGCAGTTCTGCTTTCTTTTAGAATTCAGGACAATTTCGTAACCGAGGCTCCGGGCGGCGCTTTTTATGACAAAGTCCCCTTAAAATTTGACGGCTACACTGCAGACAGATTTGCCAAAGAAGGCTTACGCGTAGTTCCGGGTGCCGTTGTTCGTCGCGGCAGCTACATTGAGCCCAATGCCGTTTTGATGCCGTCCTTCGTTAATATCGGTGCTCGTGTCGGATCAGGTACTATGGTTGACACATGGGCAACCGTCGGATCTTGTGCACAAGTCGGTAAACACGTTCATTTATCAGGCGGTGCCGGTATCGGCGGTGTTTTAGAGCCGGTTCAGGCAGGTCCTACCATTATTGAGGACAACTGCTTTATCGGTGCTCGTTCCGAAATCGTCGAAGGCGTTATCGTCGGAGAAGGTTCTGTTATTTCCATGGGCGTATTTATCGGTAAATCAACCAAGATTTACGATCGTACCACCGGTGAAATCATGTACGGTAAAGTTCCTCCGTACTCTGTTGTCGTTTCAGGCAACTTGCCTTCAAAAGACGGCAAATATTCACTTTACGCAGCTATCATCGTTAAACACGTTGATGAAAGAACCCGCTCCAAGATCGGTCTTAACGAATTATTGCGTCAGGCTGAAGAAGAAGCCCATCAATAAGTTATTTTTATTAAAAGATCTTAAAACCCG
>NZ_CAJKVK010000012.1 GCF_905203285.1 uncultured Succinatimonas sp. | reverse complement strand
TTCCGCTGGGGGGGGAGTCGATTAAGCAGGAAGCCCATCAACTTTAGCTGATGGCAAGTTCACTAAAAAAGAGTTACAGTGAGGATACTCTGTAGATTAAGGAGATCAATTAATGCAAATCAGATCTAAGTTTCTTACTTTTTGCGCTGCCGCATGTTTTTGCGTGAGCGCTAATGCCGGGATTTACGATTTCGGTACTTATGACGCCGATGATTTTGGCTATATTCCCGATGATATGCTCGAGTTACCTGATACTCCTGCGGCTTATGTTTCGGGAATTTGGCTTACTCAAGATTTTTTAGGCCGCGATATTAAATTTGTGGTTCAGCTTACCGAAGGAGTGCCATATGTCGGCGCAGTAGGATCTGACCCTATTCCTGTAAATATAGTAAAAATATCTAAAACGGGAACCGTTACCGTACAGTTGCTTGCAGGTGAAAAGAAGCAAATTATGCTAAAGGAAGTAAATAAAGACGGTGAAAGGCTGCTTTTAGTACAGCCGGTAGGCGCTAAGAGTGCGATGCAGTTTACAGATTCATCTCTTGAATACCTGACACCTAATCAAGTGGCGCAAAGCGCTAAAGATTTAAAGCAGTAAAAACTGTATTCAGTTGACAAGCTCGGCAACGGTTTTTTTAGAAAGATAAAATCCGTTGCCGTCTATTTTGACAAAACTGTAGTATTCTCCCCAATCTCCCAAAGTAACTCTTTGTTTTGTATGGATATTTTTCTATGCCGTATAGAGGTATCGTAAAGTTGGCTGAAGGCCTAGGTTAGGCACAGGATATGATTATCAATACCCCTAATAAGATCCATCTATGAGAACGCTAGCTAGTTAAAGTTGCCTCGCAATAAATGTCTCCTTTCACATGTCGCGGCGGCAAAAATCAATGGCTGGAGCAGACAGATCTGCAAAACCCGGCGGCTTATGTAATTATCAGCCGGGCTTGCCCTTGATTTTTAGCAATTGGCATTATGTGTTGCTTTGTATCATTTTAAACTGAAAGGTATGTCTCAATTTTAGAGCCGTCAGCTTGAGATGCTGGAGAGTCATATACAATCTGGCCTTTTTCTATTACCAGAATACGATCAGCAACGGATAAGGCAAAAGATAGCACTTGCTCGCTGACGAATATGGTAAGACCGAATTCATCTCGAATTTGTCGCAAAATATCGCTCATTTCAGAAATAATTGAAGGCTGAATGCCTTCAGTAGGCTCATCTAAAATAAGCATTTTAGGCTTTGTGACTAAAGCCCTGGCAATTGCCAATTGCTGTTGTTGTCCGCCGGAAAGGTTTCCTCCTTTTCTTTTGGCAAACTCTTTTAATATGGGAAAAATCCTATACACATAAGGTGGAACCTCAGCCGTCTTAGATACAATCATCCCTGTTGTGATGTTTTCAGTTACCGTTAATGTATTGAAGATCATCCTGCCTTGGGGGACATAACCTAATCCTGCAGCAACTCTTTCATAGCTCTTAAGCCCCATTAAATTGTGTCCGTCAAGGGTTAAAGAGCCGCTGTTGTGCTTAATTAGCCCCATTATTGATTTCATAAGCGTCGTTTTGCCCATGCCGTTGCGCCCAAGCAGAGCAACTATTTCACCCTTTTTTATTTCTAGGCTAAGCTTGTCAATTACGGTACTTTGACCATAAGATGCAGAAAAATCGGTAAGCTTCAGCATATTATTTTTCTCCTTGGTGCCCTAGGTATACATCTATTACTTTAGGGTTGTTTTTAATTGACTGTATGCTGCCTTCGGCTAATATTTTGCCTTGATGCATAACAGTTACGCGGTCAGCAATGTTTTCAACAAATTTCATGTCGTGCTCAATAACTATTACTGATCGGTTTTTGATGATTTTATGCAGGAGCTCGGCTGTTTTTGTCCTTTCAGTAATTGACATGCCGGCAACAGGCTCATCAAGCATCAATAGTTTAGGGTTTTGAATAAGCAACATCCCAATTTCAAGCCACTGTTTCTGTCCGTGGCTCAATAGGGCAGATTTGGTGTTGAGGCTATCCTGCAACATAATTGTCTCTGCTGTCTCTTGGATTTTTTGCTTAATCTCTTTATCAAGCTTAAAAAATATTGATCCTAAAACTGAAGTTCCTTTAGGGTAAGACAGCTCAAGGTTTTCGAAAACAGTTAACTCTTCATAAATAGACGGCGTTTGAAATTTCCTTCCAATGCCTGCTTTTACTATTTCGTTTTCGCTAAGCCCTAATATTTCACGGTTGTTAAAAAGGATAGATCCTTTGGTTGCTTTTGTTTTTCCGCAAATTAAATCTAGGACGGTAGTCTTTCCTGCGCCGTTTGGTCCGATTATTACGCGAATTTCACCCTTATCTATATAAAGCGATAAGTCATCTACGGCTTTGAATCCGTCAAACGAAACGCTTAAGCCTTCAATGTAAAGAACATGTTCCTGCTCATTCATTTGATTGCTCCTTCATGTGTTTTTTCGCTATAAGCGGCGTGTTGGCTATTTGATATAAGTTTAGTGAAGAGTTTTTTTAAGTATTTGTTATAAATTCCAGCTAAGCCTTCAGGAAAGCTCATAACTACTAAAATAAATAAAGCACCAATAAGTATTGTCCATAACTCAGGAAATGCTTCCGATATATTGGTTTTGGCAAAATTTACTAATAATGTTCCGTAGACGGCTCCGAAAATTGAGAGTCTGCCGCCTACAGCACAGAAAATCAGAAGCTCAATTGAGCTGGCAATGTCTATAAGGGAAGGAGATACAAAATTAACTTGTAAGGCAAATAGCGCCCCGCCTAAGGATGAAATTGCAGCAGCAAGAACAAAGACGGCAATTTTAAAATTTGCAACGTCATAACCTGAAAAGCGAACTCTCTCTTCCTGATCTCGTATTGCTACTAGTAATTTGCCAAATTTGCTTGCCAGAAGAAACTTGCTCAGCAAAATTACAGTAAGGAGCAAAATTACGCAGATAAAATACAACAGGTATTTAGCATCATCAGTACGGATGTCATAGCCTAAAAAGGTTTTTAAATCGGTAATGCCGTTTATACCGCCGGTATATCCTTGCTGTCCGACAAATAGAATAGTAATAATTGAAGCTATTGCCAAAGTGATGATAGAAAAATATACGCCGCTAACTCTTCTTTTAAACATTGCATAAGCTATTACAAAAGCAACCAGCGACGGCACTGCAATCATGAGTACCAGAGTGGAAGGCAAATATTTAAAGGGCTCCCAAAATATAGGTAGTTCTGTAAGTGAATTCCAGTCCATAAAATCAGGGATCCCCGGAGTGTTTTGCGTTGATGTGAATTCAGGTGTCGATGCCTCCAGCTTTAGAAACATAGCCATCGCATAGCCGCCTAAGCCGAAAAATATCCCTTGTCCTAATGACATGATTCCGCAGTAACCCCAGCAAAGAACCAATCCAAGTGCGGCAAAGGCGTAGCATAGATATTTACCGACTAAATTGAGGCGAAAAATATCCATGCTGCCCGGCAGGATAACTAGCAGAAGAAGTGCCATTATTAATAGGTTTAATATGGTAGGCATATTTAAAAATGTTTTGGTTTCCATCGCAATTTCTCCTAATGGCGGATTTTGTTGGCGATTAGACCTTGCGGCCTAAACATAAGTACAACTACTACAAAGAGCAGAGTACAAACTTTGGCCATGGATCCTGATATGAAAAATTCAAGGATTGACTGGGCTTGGGATATTCCGAAGGCTGAAAGTATTGTTCCGAATAAAGATCCGGCGCCGCCAAAAACGACAACCAAAAAGGTATCAACAATATAAAGCTGACCTGATGTAGGACCGGTCGATCCAATCATTGTGAATGCGCAGCCCGCAATTCCGGCGATACCGCAGCCGAAGGAAAAGGTTATTCGATCAACGAGCGCAGTATTGATGCCGATAGCCCCAGCCATTTGGCGATTCATTACTACAGCGCGTATTTGTACGCCAAACCTGGATTTTGTTATGCAAAAAACAGTAATTACGGTAATAAATATCGTGAGGATTAAAACGAATAGGCCGTTGACCGGAATATCAATAGTATCGGTTAACGATATTGATCCCATCATCCAATCAGGCAAAGTTACGCCTACGTCACGAGCCCCGAATAATGAGCGGTAAATTTGCTGCATGATTAGACTTAGACCCCATGTGGCTAATAGGGTGTCCAAAGGCCTGCTGTATAGATGCCTTATCATTAAAAATTCAATGAGCATGCCAAGCAGTGCCGTAGCTATAAATGATAAGAATAAGGCAACAAAAAAATAGCAAGCAAACATACCTGGGAAGTAGATTTCAAAAACTTTTGATGTCAGGTAAGTAATATAAGCGCCGAAGATCATTAATTCCCCGTGCGCCATATTGATTACTCCCATTTGCCCGAAAATAATTGCAAGACCTAAAGCCATCAACACAAATACTGCAAACAGGCTAAGGCCGGCAAACCCTTGCATTGCAGCTATCGATATCAAATCTGATAAAGAGTAATCCGCTAACATAAATTCTTTCACCTTGTAGTAATTGGTGCAGGAAGCACTCCTGCACCTTATGAGTTTTAATAACCTTTCATAAAGGGATTGGGTTCCATCATTTTGCTCTCAGAGACAATCTTGAACTGGCCGTTCTTTTGTGCCTGACCTATCATGGTTTTCATCCATAAATAGTGATTCTCATGGACTTTGATCGGACCGTTAGGGGTATCGGTCAGTTCAATTGAAGGTAAAACCTCTTTCAATTTGTCAATGTCGAAAGTCCCTGCTTTTTCTACGGCTGCTTTCCAGATCCAAGGGCCTAAATATGCTGCTTCGGTAGTATCGCCAATGATTGCATCTTCTCCGTAGCGGGCTTTGAAGGCCTTTACGAATTCTTCATTGCTCTTTCCTGGCATTGACTGAAAATATTTCATAATAGAATATCCGCCTTCGATATTTTCACCGCCGATGCCGCTTACTTCATCCTCTGTAATTGAGGTAGTTAAAAGCAATGGCTTTTCTTTAAGCAGGTCAATGCCAGACGCTTTTAGCTGCTTGTAAAAAGCAACGTTTGATCCTCCGACAATAGTGGAGAAGATAACGTCAGGCTTTTGCAATTTAATTTTATTTATAACTGAATTAAACTGGGTGTGTCCTAGAGGGTAGTACTCTTCTCCTTTTACTTTTAAGCCCTTTTTCTCAATATACTGTCTGGCTATTTTGAATGATGTCCTAGGCCATATATAGTCAGATCCAACAAAGTAAAACGATTTTGCTTTTTTCTGGTTTATTACCCAATCAAGTCCGGCAATAATTTGCTGTGTTGCATCAGGGCCCATATATATAATATTGGGTGAAGATTCCATGCCTTCAGTAAATACTGGGTAGAAGAGCAAATTATCATACTGTTCTACAATTGGGAGTACGGCTTTTCTTGATGCTGAAGTCCAGCACCCGAATATGGCAGCTACTTTATCGTCCACAATTAATTTTTTGGCTTTTTCAGCATAAGTAGGCCAATCTGAAGCACCGTCTTCCTGAATCACTTCAATTTTGCGGCCAAGGACCCCGCCCTGTGCGTTAATTTGTTCAATAGCAAGGCGTTCACCTTGTACTGATCCTGCCTCTGACAAGGCTACTGTCCCGGTTACGGAATGCAATATTCCCACGGTAACGGTATCATCGGTAACGGCGTAGCCCTTCGGGTTAACTTCATCGGCTAAAGCAGATGAAGAAATCAATGCGCTTATTCCTAAGGCAGCGGCAAGCTTGCTTAGCTTTAACCATGTTTTTGTTTTCATAAGGAAGTCCTCCGTGTTTAATTTCATGTTTAATATTCAAAAAAACACTTATTAATCGAATTAGCGAAAACGCTTACATGGTTACGTAAAATTACGTAGTATGCTGTACGTTTTGGTATTTTTATATGTAAAACATATGGTTACTTTGTATAAACTAAAAAAAGGCTTTGATGAATACGAGGTGATGCCTTGATGTAAGCTCCCTATAAAAGTGATTTTTGCCTGTTTTGTGCCCAATATGAAAAGAAAACGCATTTTTAAAAAATCTTGTAGTAATAATAAACATGAGACAGATCTAATAATTTGATAATGGGCATTATCGCGGTTCATATGCTGGAATATAATGATGACTTCCCTTTACAGGCAGTTCCTAATAAAGCATGCAAATACAGTGCGCTTAGCGTAGCCTTGACGGCAATAGGGTCCATGTCATTTTTGGCTCAGGAAGTGATGGGTGCCCTGATTACTGTAAATTTTGGTTTTAACCACTTGCTGATAGCTCTTTTAGTATGCATTGCCATTATTGTGCCTTTAAGCATCCCTATTGTAAAAACTGCGATTACTGAGCATATTGATATTGATCTGTTGTCAAGATCTTGCGGTTTCGGCTATCTTGGCGCATCCTTCGCTTCTTTAATTTATGCTTCTTATGTTTGTGCTTTTTTAGTTTTTGAGACACTTATTTTAGCTAATATGCTAAAAAATTTTTTTAATGTGCCTGAGGCTATAAGTTATCTTTTTATTTCTTTAGTAGTGATACCAATAGCTTTTAAAGGGTTTAAAGCTATATCAAAATTTCAGAAAGCCTCTAATTATATTTATATATTTTTTGAAATAGCCTTATTAACAGCTGTAGTGAAATTTATTTTAAGCGATAAGAATATTATTCCAGGCCTTACAGAGGGTAAAGATTTTAATTGGCTGTTTTTAGGACAAAGCGTAAGTATTTTGCTAATTTTAATTGCCCAGACTGCAGAACAAGTTGATTATTTGCGCTTTATGCCGGAAAAGGGATCTCGTCATAGAATTTTTTACAGCTTGTCGGCAGGCGCCTTTTGGTTTATACCCATATCTATCAATATATTATGTGGCGGTGCCCTTGCTGTTTTTATGATGGAAAAAGAGGCAAGTGTAGCTGCCGTCCTAGATCCGGGATATATGGCTTATTATGCGTATAGCTCATTATTTGGTCATGGCGTTTTCGTGAGTCTGTGCGTGTTAGCCTTTGTGACGGTTTGTCAGTTAAAAATTAATGTTACCAACGCTTATTCGGGATCTTTGGCCTTGTCGAATTTTGGGGCCCGCTTAACCCATTCTTACCCCGGGCGCGCCTTTTGGCTTATTTTCAATATGGTTATAGTGTTGATTGTGCTGGAGGGGAATCTTTACACTACGTCTATTAATGCGTTTAATTTAATCGCGATATTGGCTCTGTCATGGTTTACCATTTTGGCGGTTGATTTAAGCCTAAACCGTAGGCTCAAGCTTCGCCCGTATAAAATTGAATTTAAAAGGGGTAATTTGTATGATTTGAATCCGGTAGGTACTGTATCTTTACTTTGTGCAATTGCTGTAGGTTTCGTGTCATATTCGGGAACCTGTGGGGAATTGTGCCGCTCGTATGCTCCATTGATTGCAATGCTCGTTGCAGCCCTATTGACTCCATTTATTGCTTTTATTACTAAGGGACGATTTTATGCTCACGGCATTGATGTGACAGTAAACAGCCATGGGGTGGAGGTATGCGCGGTTTGTCATGAAAAGTTTGATGATCGTAATATTTTGTACTGCCCATTTATTAAAGACTATATTTGTTCGCATTGCTGCTCGTTAAATGCGCTGTGTGACAATAATTGCAATACCGGCAGCCCTTTTTACAAATGGTTTAATAAAAAGAGTCAACGTCATATTTTTCTTTTAATTTATGAGTATGTCGTTCTTATTGTGATTTTTGCGTTTGTAATTTTGATAATAAATTTAGGTGTTGAAAAGAAATTTGCCCTAGATTTTAAGGAGAGCCAAAACCCCATTATTACTCAGGGCTTTTTGCTGTTTTTAGTTGTTGCTATTTTTGCACTTTTTTTTATTTTAGTGCTTGGCAGTCGCAGGCGCGCCCAGCAAGAGCTTGCTGATAAAAATATTTTATTGAACCAAGAAATACGAGGGCATAAGCACACGCTTGCATTGCTGGAGGATGAAAAAAATAAAGCTGATGAGGCAAACCAAGCTAAAAACCGTTACCTGTCCGGTATAAGCCATGAGCTGCGCACTCCGCTTAATGTTATTTTAGGTTACGGACAGTTATTGTCCAGACAATGCAACCTCGGACGTGAGGCGCAGGGCTATGTAGATGCTATGGTGTCCAGCGGAGAATACCTGTCGGATTTAATTGAGGGTTTGCTTGATATTTCAAGAATAGAGGCGCGCAAGCTGGAGTTAAGACGCGAGACTGTTGATTTAAGAAAACTAATCGGACAGCTAGGCGCGTATTTTAAAAGGGTAGCTGCTGAAAAGGGGCTTAAATTCGATATATTAAGCGTTTATGAATGGCCGCCTTTTGTTATTACAGACGAAAAAAGGCTACGCCAAATTTTGACTAATCTGATTTCCAATGCGATTAAGTACACCAACGACGGCTTTGTAAAGCTTATTATTTTATATAAATTTGATGTATATACTTTTAGGGTTGAAGATAGTGGAATTGGTATTAAAAACAGTGATTTAGAGCGTATTTTTGAGCCGTTTCAACGCTTGAAAGATTCACATAGCTCTGCAAGCGGGACAGGCTTAGGGCTCACAATAAGTTCTTTGCTGGCTTCAATAATGGGAGGAGATTTGGAGGTTGAAAGCACTTATGGGAAGGGCTCGACCTTTACGCTTAAAATTTATCTTCCTGCAGCTCCAAACAATAGCGTGTTGACTAAAGAATATGATGAAAACAGCATATTCTCTGATCTTGATCGGCATATAAAAATTTTAGAAATTGACGATAATAATCAGCATAGCAATTTAATTAAAAAAATGCTGTCCCCCTTCGGGTTTGATGTTGACATAGCATCAGGGTGCAAAAGTGCGCTTGATAAAATTAAAGATAATCATTTTGATATTTATTTAATTGATATAGCTATGCAGGATGGGGACGGTTGGGGGCTTTTGCGTATTTTAAGGGAAAAAGGAATTTCAGAGCCTGCCGTGATTATTTCAGCAGAGGCTGATGAAAATAATGCTCCGGCGGATCTAAAGCACAGTTACAGCGGGTATTTGATAAAACCGGTACATTTGGACTCGCTGCTGCCTATGGTTCGATCATTAACAGGTGCCGGACATAAACATGATAATACTCTTGATAATGCCCTGATGGTTAAAGCAAAAGTCCTTCCCGATGCAATTAAAAGGGATTTCTCTGCTTACCTTTCTATAGGTTATATTCAAGGTATTGCACAAATTGCCGATAAATTATATAGCCAGCAAAAAATAGGATCTGCTGAACATAAATATATACAAAATTTAGTTGCTAAAACTGATATTAAGCTACTTAATGAATATTTGGGAATATGAGTGAATATGGATAACGATACTAAAGGCATTATTTTAACTGCTGATGATGATTCTCAAACTTTGGGCATGATTAATACTGTATTGATTAAAGCCGGGTACAGCTCCCTTTTAGCTATGGATGGGGAACAGGTATTATCAATTTGCTCTCGTATAGTCCCGGATTTAATTTTAATGGATGCCTTCATGCCGCAGCTTGACGGCTTTGAGACATGCAGGAGATTGAGAAAAGATCCTCTGTTTGCGCATATTCCGGTAATTTTTATGACCGGCTTAGATCATGATGATAGCTTGCAGCTTAGTTTTGAAGCCGGAGCGATAGACTATTTAAAAAAGCCAATCAATTTAAATGAGCTTTTGATTCGTATAAAAAGTCATTTGCAAAAAAGCAAATCATATTTTGCAGCATTTGAGTCATTGGATAATAATAACTTGACGGGTTTTGGCTTTAAAGATGATTTATCTTTTTCCTATATAACCCCCAATGCATTAAAACTGTTTGAAAAATACGGTTATAACCGAATAGATCTGGTTGAATTGTTTTCTTCTAAGCTTAAAACGTGGATCCAAGTTGCTAAGCCCGGTGACGTTTTTTTATTGGACAATGCTGTGAGTTTGATTATCAGCTATAGCGGAAGGAACAGTGCTAATGAATATGTTGTTAGAGTGTATGAAAAAGAAGAAATTAAGGAAGATCAAAAATATTTGATGCTCCAGCAGGCATTTGGGCTAACATTGCGCGAAGCCCAAGTTCTTTACTATATTTCTTTAGGCAAATCAAATAAAGAAATAGGAATTATTTTAGGAATAAGCTCACGTACCGTTGACAAGCATACCGAAATGATTTTTCAGAAGCTTATGGTAGATAATCGTACAAGTGCTGCTTTTATAGCGAATCAGCATTTAAACGCATAAAAGGCGCCTTTTAGCGCCTTTTAGCCTTATTTATTTTTCATGAGGGATGCCTGCAATAGGGGCATATTTTACACCCGGCAGTTTACGGGTCAGCTTCTCGACTTCAGCTTGTGTGCCCTTAGGATCGGTAACCCATTTGCGGTAAAATTCAAACTGGCACTCAGGTTCACCAAAGCGATCTTCATGGGAGTTGATAGTGCCGGTATAGCCGCGGTGCAAAAGTTTGTAGAGATGGTTCTGCGACTGCCAATTAGCACGTGCATCACGGATTGCGCTTACCGACAATTCAGCATATTGGTAGCTGTTTTCTTCAGTTCCGCATATGCCTAAGACTCTGCCGTCAAAATCAACAATAGATGAGTGTCCAAAGTATGAGTAGACACCGTCATTACCCGAAGCATTTGCCACAGCAGCATAAACGTTGTTGCACCATGCCATTACGGGGACAATCTTAACCTGCTCATCGCAAGCTGGGTACATATAGCCCTGGCATCTTATTACGAGCTCTGCACCGCGCATTGCGCAGTCACGCCATATTTCAGGATAGTTTCCGTCATCACAAATGATGAGGCTGATTTTTAATCCCTTAGGACCTTCCGATACGTATGTTCTGTCTCCCGGGTACCAGCCTTCAATCGGAGTCCACGGGATCATTTTGCGATACTTCTGAACAATCTCACCTTTATTGTTAATTAAAATTAATGTGTTGTAAGGAACTTTATTCGGATGATCTTCGTGCTTTTCTCCTGTGATTGAGAATACGCCCCATACATTGTTATCAATGCAGGCCTTTGAGAAAATTTCTGTTTCAGGTCCCGGGATAGATGTAGATAAGCTCATCATTTCGTTGAAGTCATACAGAATTCCTTCCGTGCTGTATTCAGGGAAAACAATTAAGTCAAGGCCTGGAATACCGCTTTTAAGACCTTTGATGTAGTCAGCTATTTTATGGCAATTGGCAATAATTTCTGTTGAAGAATGAAACCTGGGCATTTTCCAGTTAACAACAGCAATACCGACTTTATCAGGGCTGCAAGAAATATCTCCATGTGGCATATTAATACTCTCCAAGTAACAAAATTAATTAACTGATTGCTATATTAGAATTTCATTATTTGCATTCATATAAGGTAAAAAGCGGTACTTCTACGTAAAATTACGTATCGCAAGGTTATTTGACGGCAATACGGTTACGGAAAGAAAAGTAAAAAGATCGGAAAAGTGGGATAGTGGACTAATTAATTAATTTGCTTAAAGGGAGCTTAATTAAATGAAAACCGCCGGCATCAATTTTGGCGTAACTATAATCTTCTCCCCAATCCCCTAAAGCAAATCTTTGTTTTGCATGGGGTGTTTCGTTATAGTGGTCACCGTATTGATGCAGATGCCCGTGAATGATTATTGAGCAATTGCTGTCGGTTAGAATTTTATCGAGGGTCGCGGGGACCATTCCGTAAATAAGCGGATCTCTGCCTTTGCCGGTCAGTTTTTGACTGTCGTCGCGCAGCTTGGCTGCAATTTTTTTACGTACAAATAAAGGTAGGGTAAAAAAGAGTTTCCTTATCCATGTCTTTTTAGTGATGGCTTTAAATTCCTGATACTTTTTGTCGTTGGAGCATAGACAGTCACCGTGTGTAATAAGACATGGCTCGGGGCCTGATTTGTCTATAAAAAGCTCAGGCAGCAATGTGAAGTTAAAGTAGTCGGCATCTTTTTTTGAAATCAAAAAATCACGGTTGCCGTGCTGGAAAAAAACATCAATTTTGCGCTGTCTGGCAGTTAATAAGGTTTGCTTTATAAACTTTTGGCATTCGTCATACGGATCGATGCCGACGAAAAAATTAAAAAAATCGCCTGAAATGATCAGGCGATCTCCTTTTTGGAGTTTATTTAAAAAAGCGGCAAAAGCAGAACATAAGCGTTTGTTTTCTGCACTTAAATGCAAGTCGGCAATTACGTATAGAGCCACTTAAGCCGCCTTTTATTTAGTCAACGATTTTTGCCGACTCAATTACGATATCTTCAACCGGCACATCACGGAAGAAACCGCGGGTGGAGGTACGGGTACCTTCGATTTTATCAACTACATCCATGCCTTCAACGACCTTACCGAAGACACAGTAACCCCAGCCCATAGTGTCTTTTGAACGGAAGTTTAAGAAGTCGTTATCAACGGTATTGATGAAAAATTGTGCAGTTGCCGAATGCGGGTCGCTGGTTCGGGCCATAGCAATAGATCCGCGGACATTTTCAAGACCGTTGTTGGCTTCGTTTTTAATCGGATCCATGGTAGGTTTTTGTTCAAAATCGCTAGTAAAACCGCCGCCCTGAATCATAAAGCCTTTGATGACGCGATGGAAAATAGTTCCGTCATAGTGGCCCTGTTGGACGTAATCTTCAAAGTTTTTAGCAGTTACAGGAGCTTTATCATAATCAAGTTCAATTTTGATATCGCCGAGATTGGTTTTTAAAAGTATCATAATATTCTTACCTTGTATTTAATACTTCGCTAAAATGAGCGGCATAGATTTATATAATAGAGAGAGATGGCCGATGTTGCAAATCCATAATACTATTTCACGTAAAAAAGAAGAATTTAAACCGATAAATGAAGGCCAGATCGGCATGTATGTCTGCGGTGTGACCGTATATGATTTATGCCATATAGGACATGCGCGTACCTTCGTAAATTTTGATATGGTGGTGCGTTATTTGCGTTATCGCGGCTATAAAGTTCGCTATATTCGCAATATTACCGATATTGACGATAAAATCATAAAACGTGCCCATGAGCGTAAGGTCAGCGCTAAAGAGCTTGCTGAGAATTTTATCGTTGAGATGCATAAAGATTTTGATGCTTTAAATATTATGCGTCCTGATGAAGAGCCGCGTGCTACCGAAACTATTCCTGAAATTATTGCTTTAGTACAGAGACTTATTGATAACGGCAATGCATATGTCGCCGATAACGGTGATGTGATGTTCGCTATTGATACTTTCAAGCAATACGGAAGACTGTCAGGTCAGAATCTTGAAGAGCTTGAAGCCGGAGCCCGTATCGAAATTGAGAAAACCAAACGCAATCCTTTTGATTTTGTCTTATGGAAGATGTCAAAACCCGGTGAACCTTCATGGAGTTCTCCGTGGGGAGACGGTCGTCCCGGCTGGCATATTGAATGCTCTGCCATGAATCTTAAGTATTTAGGTGAGAATTTTGATATTCACGGCGGCGGTTCTGATCTTATTTTCCCGCATCATGAAAATGAAATTGCTCAAAGCTGCTGCGCTTGCCACAGCAAATATGTAAATTATTGGATGCATTCGGGCATGGTTATGATTAATCATGAAAAAATGTCCAAGTCGTTAAATAATTTCTTCACGATTCGTGACGTACTTGAGCATTATGATGCCGAGACAATCCGTTTCTTCCTATTGTCTGCTCAATATCGCAGTCCGCTTAACTATACTCAGGAAAATCTTGATAAAGCTAAAGCTTCACTTGCCCGTTTATATACTGCACTGCGCGATGTAACACCGGTTAAGGCTGAAGGTGAGGATGAGTACACTAAACGCTTTAAAGAGCTTATGGATGATGATTTCAACACCCCGGGCGCTATGGCAGTACTCTTTGATTTAGCAAAAGCAGTTAATAAAGAAGAAGGGGAAACTAAAGCCAAGCTTGCAGGAAGACTGGTAGAGTTAGGATCGGTTCTTGGTATTTTGTATCAGGATCCATCATCTTTCTTAAAGGGAGAAGACTCATCCGGTGACGATGAAGTATCGGTTATTGAAGCTTTGATTCAAGAGCGCAAGGATGCCAGAGCCCGTAAAGACTTTAAGGCTGCTGATGCCGCGCGTGACAAGCTTACGGCGATGGGTATTGTCCTTGAAGACGGTCCGTCAGGAACGACTTGGAGGCGAAAGTAATTTTTAAGCCGAGGTTTTAAACCTCGGCTTTTGTCACTTTTTGAGTGCATAAAAATTGCCAATAATTAAAAATCCTGTATAAAAAACAAGATGGATTACTAAAAAACAACAAGAAAAAGGCAATGTTATGTATCTTGAAACAGCCGAAATTTCCAATTTTCGCGGAATACGTCATTTAAAGATTAATTTTGAAGAAGATTCCTCGGTTCTTATCGGTGAAAATTCCTGGGGTAAGTCATCTTTATTAAGTGCCTTATGGATGATGCTTGGCAACGGTGAAAAACTTTGCCAGTTTGAAAAAAGCGATCTTTATATTCCAATTCGTCTTTTAGTTGACGAGATTATAGAAAATAATGAAGTTCAAAATAAGGAAATTGAACTTTCGTCCAATAAGCACGGAAAGCCTGGTCACATTAAACGCAGGGCTCCATATTCCTCTGAAGACGAATCTTTGGTTGCCCCTGATTTTCAGGATGAGCTCCCTTTTGATTTGGAACAATATCCTTTGAATTCGGAAAGTATTTCTTACTTAAATGAAAATTTAAGTTTTATGGAAGAAGATACTTTTAATGAACAGGCAGACAAACTTACTATTGATCTATTTTTTGCTGAAAACTCTTTCGGAAAAGAAAATAAGCAATGCAAAGAATTGCTGCAGGATGCTTGTGCTTATTATCCTGACGGAGTGTATCGCATTCATTGGCGGGCAGAGGCATATACTGATGCAAAAGGAAAGTTTATTACCAAACACAGTTTGCTTAACGAAAGTCTGCAGTGCATTGAGTGTGATCAAAATGTCCTTATTAAAAAACTTATTCGTTTAAATCCGATTTTGCGCTTACGTGACGGACGTATGGCGTTCAATTTAGAAAATAAATGTGAAGACGAAGACGGAGATGTAAAAAATCTCGTAACTGCTTTTTCCATGCTAAACGGAGAGTCCGGTATAAAAGCAGATGACATAGTTCAATCAATTTCTACTTTAAGATCCGTTACTTCAAAATATCTTGTTAACTCAAATAAGCATTATTTACATGATAATCGTGAATATCCTCGCAGTATTAAGGATATGGTAAATCGTCCGGTGACAATAGAGAGTTTGAATAATTTGAAACGAACTTTAAATCAGCCCGGGATGAATAAAACGAAGCTTCTAATAAGTTTATTAACGGGAGCCCTTTTGGTTGCCAATAAGGATTATCAATATGATGATGCAGCTCGTCCCATTTTAATTGTTGAGGATATCGAAGGGCGCTTTCACCCGTCTTTGCTTTTGTCTTTATGGTCGATAATTGATTCCATTCCGTTACAGAAAATAGTGACAACCAATTCAAGCGATTTGCTTACAGCCGTACCTCTTAGAGTTTTGCGCCGATTATGCAAGCAATATTACGATACGCGCTGCTATAAAGTGAATGAACGTTCATATAATGCCGAGGATTTGCGGCGTATCGCATTTCATGTCCGTATTAATCGCCCGAACACTTTGTTTGCCCGCTGCTGGATATTGGTTGAGGGAGAAACCGAAATTTGGCTAATGACACAAATCGCTTCATTGCTTGGCATAAGTCTTTATTGTAACGGCGTTCGTCCGGTTGAGTTTGCTCAATGCGGATTACATCCTTTAATGAAGCTTGCACGACAATTGGGTATTTCTTTCTTCGTTTTAACCGACGGTGATGAGGCCGGTAAAAAATATGCTCAGACGGTAACTTCCTTTGTCGTAGGTAAAAGCGCTAAAGATCATTTAACCGTTTTGCCGCATTTAGATATAGAGCATTATCTTTATAATAACGGTTATCAGGATGTTTTTCTGCGCTGCTCGGGAATAAACGGACCTGTAAGAAAAGGGACGACATCCGATAAAATTATTGAACTTGCTATTCATAAACAGAGTAAGCCGGGGCTTGCTCTTGCGGTTATGGAAGAAATGCAGCGTCGCGGCGCTGATGGTGTTCCTCCTTTGTTTAAGCGGATTTTTAAGAAAATAAGTATTTTAAGTCAAAACGAGTACGGTATTGATTAAGGGAAGCACTTCCCCTTAAATCAAAGTGTTTAAGGGGAAAAGTATTGCAAATCTAATCGATATTTTGTACTTGTTCGCGCATTTGCTCGATAAGAACTTTAAGCTCTACGGCAACTGACGTAATGTTAAGCGAAGATGCTTTTGATGCCATGGTGTTTGCTTCCCTGTTAAACTCCTGCATCATAAAATCAAGGCGCTTTCCGCAGCTTCCTCCGGTTTGCAGAATTTTTCTGACTTCCTTAATGTGGGATTGCAGACGATCGTATTCTTCTGCTATATCGCTTTTTTGGGCTTGCAGGACAACTTCTTGCTCAATCAGATCGGGATTTATTTTTATATCGAGATTGAGTTTATCAAGTTTGCTTTTTATTTTTTCACGTTCAAGCGCAGTTAAGGAATCGAGATTCTCTTTAACAATCGCAAGTTGATTTTCAATGAGGTCAAGACGGGTAAGAAGAGCTTGAGCAAGTCTTTGACCTTCGCTTTCACGATTTTTGGTGAATTCTAAAAGATTTTCGGAAAATGCTTTCGTGACTTCATTTTCAATTTCAGACTGCATACTGCTGCTTTCTACAATAACACCCGGAAAATTAAGTATATCGATGGGATTTAGGCAAGCATTAACAGCAATCTTATTTATTTTGTTTGCCTCATCGACTAAGGTCTTTATCAGATCATGATTAAATTCAAGACCTGAACTTTCTTTAGGCGTAAAGCGAATAAGACACTCGAATTTACCGCGCGGAGCTTTTTGCTTTAATATTTCCCGAAGTTTTCCTTCAAGGCTTTTTAAGCCGTCGGGTAATTTAAAAATTACTTCAAAATAACGTGAGTTAACTGATTTTAAGTCAATGGCAATAGATCCTGTGTTTCCGTTTTTACGCAGTGAAGCAAAACCGGTCATGCTTTTAATGCAGCTCATCTGTTCTCCTTAAATTGCGGCAAGCCGCATAATATGCTTTTATTTTGTCAAAAGCATTTTGAGATAATTTACCATTTACAAAGTGACTATGTAATCAGTTTTTTAGTTTTGCCGTATTTGTTAGAATGAACGGCAAACTTTTACGAAGTCGGAAAAAGGAGTGCGTAATGCAGGAATATCAGCGCAGATTTATTGAATTATCCTTAAATAAAGGTGTTCTTAAATTCGGTCGTTTTGTTCTTAAGTCAGGAAGAGTCAGCCCTTATTTTTTTAATGCCGGCGGTTTTTGTACCGGTGAGGATTTAGCTACTTTAGGCTCTTGCTACGCTCATGCTTTAATTGATTCAAAGATAAAATTTGACGTTTTGTTCGGACCTGCCTATAAAGGAATTCCTCTTGCTTGCGCAACTGCTATGGCTTTAAGCAGTGAACATAATGTAAACGTACCGTGGTGCTTTAACCGTAAGGAAGCCAAAGATCACGGAGAGGGCGGTAATCTTGTAGGCTCTCCTTTAAAAGGTGATGTTCTGCTTATTGATGACGTCATTACTGCAGGAACCGCTATACGTGAATCAGCTGAGATTATTAAAAATTCAGGAGCTCATTTTAAAGGAGCATTAATTGCTTTAAACCGTATGGAAAAAGGAAAGGGCGAAAAGAGCGCAATTGCAGAAGCTGAAGAATCTTTAGGTATTAAGGTTATTTCAATTGTCAGCTTCAACGATTTGCTTGCCTATATTGAAAACGATCCTAAGTTAAAGGAACATTTGCCTGAAATGGAGAAGTACCGCTCTTTATACGGGGTTTAGCGCTTAAGCGGCGTTATTTTCTATACGCCGTATTTTCTTTGCTGAAAACGCAGCCGCAATATTGCTGATTATAGAAATTAAATTTTTTAACCAAAGCATCGCGGCGCGTTACCATTCCTTTTTTTCTCCAGTCTTCAGGCCAGTATTTAACTTCATTTTTTATAAAGTCTTGTGCTTTAAATCCAGCTTCATCAATCTGTGCTTTGTTTTTCCATCTTGATGTGGCCAATGTTGTTGTAAAATGCGTGGCTCCTACTTCTTTTGCAAAAAGGGCGGTTGCTCTAAGGCGCAGGGTAAAACATACGCTGCATCTTTGACCGCGCTCAGGTTCATTTTCAAGACCTTTTACGGCGTCAAACCATTTACGCGGCTCGTAATCACCTACAGTAACAGGAAAATCCAGAATAGAGCAGAGTTTTAAAAGTTCATCGCGGCGCTTTATGTATTCTTCTTGCGGATGAATATTAGGATTAAAGAAAAACACGTACGGTTTTATATTATGAGTCTTAAAGCATTCGAACATAGCGCCGGCACAGGGAGCACAGCAGCAGTGAACTACTAAAGAAGCAAAACCGTCAGGCAGATGCAGCTCCTTTTTAGGAGTATCTCCGAAGTCTTCGGGTAAAATTAAATCCGTCATGCTTTTTCCTCCGTGACCATTATAAGAAAACAGAAGGTATTTCTTCAGATTTAAGCGAAAAAAACTTGCCACAAACAAAAAAAAGAGTAAAATAATTGCACTTTGTCGTTGCCTTGCGCATAAATGCAGGTTAGAAACGACGCCAGCCCTACATTTTTATAATGCGGCTGAAGAGACTCCCCCTGATTTTGGGGGAATTGTTTTGTATCACCTCCTCTTGTTGAAAACGTTTTTAAACGGAATAGATGAGAAGGCGGGTGTTTACATGTTCTTTTTATAAATAATGGAGTCTGTAATGCAGAACCAAAGAATCAGGATCCGCCTCAAGGCTTACGATCACAGACTTATCGATCACTCCACTGCAGAAATCGTTGAGACTGCCAAGCGCACCGGCGCTCAGGTTCGTGGTCCGATCCCGCTCCCTACCCGTAAGGAGCGCTACACCATCCTCATCTCCCCACATGTCAATAAAGATGCCCGTGATCAGTACGAAATTCGTACTCACAAGCGTTTAGTAGACATCGTGGAGCCGACTGAGAAGACCGTTGATGCTTTAATGCGTCTCGATCTCGCTGCCGGTGTAGATGTTCAGATCAGCCTTCGCTAACGAGGGGGAATAGTACAATGTCAATCGGTTTAATCGGCCGCAAGCTTGGAATGACCCGTGTTTTTAATCAGGATGGCAAGTCCGTACCTGTCACCGTCATTCAGGTTGAGGCAAACCGCGTTACCCAGATCAAAAATATCGAAACTGATGGCTACTGCGCTATTCAGGTTACTACTGGCGAACGCAAGACCAGCCGTATGACCAAGGCTGAAATTGGTCACTTTGCTAAGACCGGCGTTGCTGCAGGTCGTGGCTTATGGGAGTTCCGTCTTGAGCCTTCCGAGCTCGAAGCTTATCAGGTAGGTTCCGAGATTAAAGTAGACGCTTTCAAGGATGTTAAGAAAGTAGATGTCACCGGCCAGTCAAAAGGTAAGGGCACTGCTGGTACCGTTAAGCGTTATAACTTCCGTACTCAAGATTTTACCCACGGTAACTCACGTTCCCACCGTGTTCCGGGTTCTACTGGTCAGAACCAGACTCCGGGCCGTGTATTTAAGGGCAAGAAGATGGTTGGCCGTATGGGCAACGAGCGCGTTACTGTTATGTGCCTTGACCTCGTCCGCGTCGACTCTGAGCGCAATCTGCTCCTCGTTAAGGGTGCCGTTCCCGGTGCCAACAACGGCGATCTGATTGTAAGGCCAAGTGTTAAAGCTTAACCTGGGGTAAAGAAACATGGAATTAAAGATGATTGGCGCCGACAAGGGCCTGGAAGTGTCAGAGAGCACTTTCGGTCGCGAGTTCAATGAGGCGCTGGTACATCAGGTAGTAGTTGCATACCAGAGTACCGCTCGTGCCGGAACCAAAGCGCAAAAGACCCGTTCTGAAGTTTCAGGCGGCGGCAAGAAGCCGTTCCGTCAGAAAGGTACTGGTCGCGCTCGTGCCGGTTCTTCTCGTTCACCTCTGTGGCGCGCTGGCGGCACCATTTTTGCTGCTAAGCCGCAGGACTGGACTCAGAAAGTCAACCGCAAGATGTATCGCGTTGCAATGCGCAGCATTTTGTCACAGTTGGTCCGTGAGGATCGCCTTTTAGTTGTCGGCGATTTTAAACTTGAAAATCACAAGACCAAGACTTTAGTTGCCAAGCTCAAAGAGCTTGACTTGAAGAATGTATTAATCGTAAACGGCGAATTTGACAGCGATTTGTTCCTCGCATCCCGTAACCTTTATAAGGTTGAGGTTTGCCAGCCGGGCACCGCTGAGTTCAATCCCATTAACCTTATCAACTTCGACAAAGTTGTTATGACCGAAGCCGCAGTTAAGAAGGTTGAGGAGATGCTCAAATGATGTTCAATGAAGCACGTATTATGGAAGTTTTGAGTGCTCCGGTTGTTTCTGAAAAGGCAACCATGTTGGCTGAAAAAGGCAACACCGTAGTATTTAAGGTTCTTCCGAACGCAAACAAGAAAGAAATCAAAGCTGCCGTTGAAAATATTTTCAATGTTAAGGTTAAGTCAGTCCGTACCCTCAATATGCAGGGTAAGGCTCGCCGTACCGTTCACGGTATCGGTCGCCGCTCTGATTGGAAAAAGGCTTATGTTACTTTAATGCCTGATCAGAACATTGATCTTACTGCAGCACCGGCTGAGAAGGAGAGCAAATAATGGCTATTATTAAAGCTAAGCCTACTTCCGCAGGTCGTCGTCACGTAATCCAGATTAAGTCCTTTGACTTATGGAAGGGCGGTCCTTTCGCTCCTCTCGTTGTTGAGAAGCGCAAGACCGGCGGTCGTGATAACTACGGTCATATTTCAACTCGTCACATCGGTGGCGGTCACAAGCAGCGTTATCGTTTAATCGATTTCAAGCGTCAGAAAGACGGAATTGAAGCACGCGTTGAGCGTCTTGAGTATGATCCTAACCGTTCAGCTCATATTGCTTTGGTTCTTTATACTGACGGCGAACGTCGTTATATCCTTGCTCCTAAGGGACTTAAGGTTGGCGATAAGATTATGTCCGGTGACAGTGCTGAGATTAAAGTCGGCAACTGCCTCCCGATGCGCAATATTCCGTTGGGTACCAACATTCACGCAGTTGAATTAGTTCCAGGCGCAGGTGCAAAGTTTGCCCGTTCCGCAGGTACTTACTGCCAGCTTTTGGCTCGCGAAGGTGAATATGTCACTTTGCGTATGCGTTCAGGCGAAATGCGCCGCGTATTAGCCAACGGCCGTGCTACCATCGGTGAAATCGGCAACAGCGAACACATGCTTCGTCAGTTAGGTAAAGCTGGTGCTAACCGCTGGCGCGGTGTACGTCCTACCGTTCGCGGTATGGCAATGAACCCTATCGATCACCCGCATGGTGGTGGTGAAGGCCGTAACAAGGGTATTCAGCCTCGTTCGCCTTGGGGTACTCCTTGCAAGGGCTTCAAGACCCGCAAGAATAAGCGTACTGAGAAGTACATTGTTCGCCATCGTTAACAGTTAACTGAGGATATAACATGCCACGTTCTCTGAAGAAAGGGCCGTTTATTGACGAGCACTTACTGAAGAAAGTTGAGCAGACCATGAATGACGGCGATAAGAAGCCGATCAAAACTTGGTCCCGTCGCTCAATGATCGTACCTGCCATGATCGGTATGACTATCGCCGTCCACAACGGTCGTCAGCATGTACCGGTTTACATTGTTGACGAAATGGTAGGTCACAAACTGGGCGAATTCGCCCCGACCCGTACTTTCCGCGGTCATGCCGCAGTTGATAAGAAAGCTGCAGCAGCTAAGTAGGAGTGAGCTAAATGTTGGAAGTTAAAGCAGTACATCGTTATGCAAGAAGCTCCGCTCAGAAGACCCGTTTGGTCGCTGACCAAGTACGCGGAATGCCTGTTGACAAGGCCTTGAATTTACTTAAGTTCAGCCCGCGTAAGGCTGCACAGTTGATTTACAAGGTTGTTCAGTCAGCTGTATCAAATGCGGAGCAGAATCAGTCTTTAGATGCTGATCGTCTGTTTGTTTCTCGTATCCTGGTTGATGAAGGTCCGTCCTTAAAGCGCATCATGCCGCGTGCCAAGGGCCGTGCAGATCGCATTGTTAAGCGTACCTCTCACATCACCGTATACGTTGCTGAGCGTTAACAGGAGCATAAGATGGGTCAGAAAGTTAATCCCATTGGAATAAGACTCGGTATTACCAAGCCTTATTCATCGGTCTGGTACGCATCAACCGCGAATTTCCCGGCCAATATTAAGAGCGATTCTGAAGTTCGTAAATATTTGTTTGAAGAACTCAAGAACGCTTCCGTATCAAAGATCGTTATTGATCGTCCGGCCAAGAGCATCCGTGTAACCATTCACACTGCTCGTCCGGGTATTGTTATCGGTAAGAAAGGCGAAGACGTAGAAAAACTGCGCAAAAAGATTGCTGAGATTGCCGGAGTCCCTGCTCAGGTTAACATCAGCGAAGTTCGCAAGCCTGATCTTGATGCTAAATTAGTTGCAGACTCAATTGCTTCTCAGCTTGAGCGCCGTGTAATGTTCCGCCGCGCTATGAAGAAGGCAATTCAGAACGCTATGCGCGTAGGTGCAAAAGGCATCAAAGTTGAAGTCTCAGGACGTTTGGGCGGTGCTGAAATCGCTCGTTCCGAGTGGCTTCGTGAAGGTCGCGTACCTCTCCATACTCTTCGTGCCGACATTGACTACGCAATCTCTGAAGCCGTAACCACTTACGGTGTGATTGGCGTTAAAGTCTGGATCTTCAAGGGTGAAGTTTTAGGCAATCTGCCTTTAACTCAGGAAGAGCCTGAAGATCGTAACAACGCCGCAGCTCCTGCAGGTCGCAAACGTCGTCGTGATGACAACGGTGCACGCACCGGCCGTCGCGGTCGTGGCGCATCCGCCGCTGCAAAGAAGCCCGCTGCTGAAGCTGCTCCGGCTGCTGAAGCCAAGGCTGCCGAGTAACGGGAGGGAGAATAAATGTTACAACCTAAGCGTACTAAATATCGCAAGACTCAAAAAGGCCGTAACGAAGGTTTGGCCTATACCGGAAATGAAGTTTCTTTCGGTGAGTTCGGCTTAAAGGCAACTTCACGCGGTCAGATCACTGCTCGTGAAATTGAAGCTGCACGTCGTGCTTTCACCCGCGAAATGAAGCGTGCCGGTAAAGTTTGGATTCGCGTGTTCCCGGATAAGCCTATTACTCAGAAAGCACTCGGTGTTCGTATGGGTAAAGGTAAGGGTTCAGTTGAATACTGGGTTTGCCCGATTCAGCCCGGCAAAGTCCTCTTTGAGATTGGCGGTATCCCTGAAGCTACTGCTCGTGAGGCTTTCCGTCTTGCTGCAGCCAAGCTCTCAGTTACCACTACTTTTGTAACCAAGGCGGTGATCTAATGAAGGCTAGCGAGTTACGTAACAAATCAGTTGAAGAACTGAAGAGCGAGCTCTCAGGTCTTCAGCGCGAACAGTTCAATCTTCGTTTTCAGTTAAAGACTGGTTCTTTACAGAAGACTGATGACGTAAGAAAGGTCCGTCGCGATATTGCGCGCGTTAACACTATCATTTCTGAAAAACTTCGCGCTGAAAGCGCCAAGTAGAGGAGTGCAAAATGTCTGAAACTCAGAATACCGCTACCAAAGTGGCTCGCACCCTCCGCGGCCGCGTTGTAAGCGACAAGATGCAGAAAGCTTGTGTGGTTGCTGTTGAGCGTCGTGTAAAGCACCCGCTTTACGGTAAAATCGTAAAACGTACCACCAAGTTCCACGTTCAGGATAGAGAGAACATCGCACAGGCTGGCGATATCGTTGATATTTGCGAATGCCGTCCGGTTTCCAAGACTATCGCTTGGACTTTGGTAAAAGTTGTTGAGAAAGCCCAGAAGGCCTAATTAACACTTAAAAATAAGACCGCAGTCGTAAAAGACTTGCGGTCTTTTATTATATATGTTATTATTCAGCGCCCTTCCGAATCATTCGGGAGGGTGGTTTTTTATTGATTAACGGAGCATTTGAAATGATCCAGATGCAAAGCATGCTCGACGTTGCCGACAACTCGGGTGCTCGCAGTGTAATGTGCATTAAGGTCCTGGGAGGATCTCACCGCCGTTATGCTGGTATTGGCGACATCATTAAGGTGTCTGTCAAAGAAGCCATCCCTCGCGGCAAAGTCAAGAAAGGCGATGTTGTTGACGCTGTTATCGTACGTACCAAGAAAGGTGTACGTCGTCCTGACGGCTCCCTCATTCGCTTCGACAGCAACGCTGCAGTTTTATTAACTGCACAGCACGAGCCAATTGGCACTCGTATCTTCGGACCTGTTACCCGTGAACTTCGTTCCGAGCAGTTCATGAAGATTGTGTCACTTGCTCCTGAAGTACTCTAAGTCCAAAGGGGTATCAAATGGCAGCTAAAATCCGCCAGAATGACGAAGTTATCGTCATTACCGGTAAAAGCAAGGGCAAGATCGGTAAGGTCACCCAGGTTTTAACCAGTGAAAACAAGGTGATTGTCGAGGGCGTTAACGTCCAGAAGAAACACCAGAAGCCCAATCCGAATCTCGGTATTCAGGGCGGCATCGTTGATAAAGAGGCTCCTATTCATGTCTCCAACGTTGCAATTTATAATCCAGAAACCAAGAAGGCTGACCGCGTAGGTTTCCGTTTTGAAGACGGCAAGAAAGTACGTTTCTTCAAATCCAACGGACAGGCAGTTCCTTCTCAGGCTAAGTAAGCAGTTTTTATCAGGAGATAAACGATGGCGAAACTGCATGATCTTTACAAGCAGGAAGTAATCAAAGCCTTAACTGAAAAATTTGGTTACAAAACAGTCATGCAAGTCCCTCGGATTGTGAAGATCACCCTTAACATGGGTGTCGGTGAGGCAGTTGCAGACAAAAAAGTTTTAGAAAACGCTGCACGCGACATGGCCGCTATTGCCGGTCAGAAGCCGCTTATCACCAAGGTTCGCAAGTCTGTAGCGGGCTTCCACATTCGTGAAGGCTATCCTATCGGATGTAAGGTAACCCTCCGTGGCGAGCGTATGTGGGAATTTCTCGAGCGTTTGATCGTAATTGCGATCCCCCGTATCCGTGACTTCCGCGGTCTTTCCGCTAAGTCTTTTGACGGACGCGGCAATTACTCAATGGGCGTTCGTGAACAGATCATTTTCCCAGAGATCGATTATGACAAGGTAGATACCATTCGTGGTCTTGACATTACGATCACTACGACGGCTAAAACTGACGAGGAAGGTCGCGCCCTCCTCGAAGCATTCAAGTTCCCGTTCCGCACTCAGACTAAGTAATCGAGGACGAACCTAAATGGCTAAAACTTCTATGAAGAATCGCGAGCTGAAAAGACAGCGTCTTTGCGAGAAATATCGTGCAAAGCGCGAACAGCTCAAGACTATTATTTCAAGCGTCTCTTCCTCAGATGAAGACCGTTGGGCAGCTGTAATGGCTTTAGCAGCCCTTCCGCGCGACTCTAGCCGCTGCCGTCAGCGTAATCGCTGCAGCGAGACTGGTCGTCCGCATGGTTATCTGCGCAAGTTCGGTTTGTGCCGCATTAAATTGCGTGAGCACATGATGCGCGGTGAAATTCCGGGTCTTCGTAAGGCCAGCTGGTAAGAGGAGAGATACACATGAGCATGCAAGATCCGATCGCGGATTTGCTGACCCGCATCCGCAACGGCCAGGCTGCCGGAAAGGTTTCGGTGTCTTTGCCTTCCTCCAAACAGAAATTGGCAATTGCCAACTTGTTGGTAAAAGAGGGCTATATTGCTTCCGCTAAAGAAAGCGGAGATGTTAAGAAGGTTTTGGAAATCGAGTTGAAGTACTACGAGGGCAAGCCCGTAGTAGAGATGATTCAGCGCGTTTCCCGTCCGGGACTTCGTGTTTACAAGAAGTGCCGCGACCTTCCGCGTATTATGAATGGTTTAGGCATTGCAGTTATTTCAACTTCAAAAGGCCTAATGACCGACCGCGCTGCCCGTAAGGACGGCTTAGGCGGCGAAGTTATTTGCTACGTCGCATAAGGAGGAAACATGTCACGTATTGCTAAGGAAGCTGTTGCTATTCCTCAGGGCGTTGAGGTTTCCGTCAATGGCCAGGTCGTTTCTGCCAAGTCTAAACTCGGTCAGATGACTTTAAATGTTCATCCGCTTGTTAAGGTTGTTATTGAAGACAAGAACATCCACGTACAGCAGGCTGATGATTCTGCTGACTCAAACATGCAGTCAGGTACTACTCGCGCTTTGATTCACAACATGATTGTGGGTCTTGACAAGGGTTTTGAGAAGAAACTCCAGTTAGTCGGCGTTGGTTACCGTGCACAGGCTAAAGGCAAGGTATTGAATCTTGCTTTAGGTTTCTCCCATCCGGTTGAGCACGCTCTTCCTGAAGGAGTCACCTGTGAAACTCCGTCTCAGACTGAAATCGTTTTAAAGAGCTATGATAAGGCTTTATTAGGACAGGTTGCAGCTGACATTCGCGCTTATCGTGCTCCTGAGCCTTATAAGGGCAAAGGCATCCGCTATGCTGATGAAGTAGTACGCATTAAAGAAGCCAAGAAGAAATAACGATTGGGGTATAACATGTTTGATAAGAAAGCATCCCGCATCCGTCGTGCAAAGAAAGCACGTGCTAAGATGCATGAACTTGGAGTCACCCGTTTGGTTGTTACCCGTACTCCTCGTCATATTTATGCCCAGATTATCGATAAGGACAGCCGTGTATTAGCCACTGCTTCTACCTTAGAGAAAGATCTGATTAAGGATCTCAAGTATACTGGCAATATCGAAGCTGCTAAGCTCATCGGCAAAGTTATCGGCGAACGCGCCATTGCCGCTAAAGTTGAAACTGTTGCTTTCGATCGTTCCGGTTACCAATATCATGGCCGTGTCGCTGCTTTAGCTGACGCAGCTCGTGAAGCTGGTCTTAAGTTCTAGGAGTCTAAAATGCAACATAAAGATGAATCCCAGGCTGGCGAGCTTCAGGAGAAGCTGGTCGCTGTTAATCGCGTTGCCAAGGTTGTAAAAGGCGGTCGTATTTTCTCTTTCACCGCTCTTACCGTTGTCGGTGACGGCAAAGGTCGTGTAGGTTACGGCTACGGCAAAGCCGGCGAAGTTCCTGCTGCTATTCAGAAAGCTATTGAGCAGGCTCGTCGTAATATTCACAGCCATATTGAGCTCAAGGACGGCACTCTGTTCCATCCGATCAAGGGCAGACACTCTGGATCAATGGTTTATTTACAGCCTGCCTCCGAAGGTACCGGTATTATCGCAGGCGGCGCTATGCGTGCAGTTCTCGAAGTAGCTGGTGTACGTAACGTTTTAGCAAAAGCATACGGTTCAACCAACCCGATTAATGTGGTTCGTGCTACCGTTGACGCTTTAGCCTCCATGCGTACCCCTGAGAGCGTTGCTGCCAAGCGCGGTCTTTCAGTTAAGGATATTCTGGAGTAAAAAATGGCCGAGAAGAAAACCATTAAGGTCACTCAGACCAAGAGCACGATCGGCCGTAAGCCTGATCACATCGCAACTATGCGCGGTTTAGGTCTTCGTCGTATTCGTCATACCGTTGAACTCGAGGACACTCCGTCCGTTCGCGGCATGATTAATAAAGTTAGCTATATGGTTAAGGTCGAGGAGTAATTCATGGAAAGCATGCGTTTAAATACTCTTAAACCGGCCGAAGGTTCACGTCGTCCGCACGTTCGTGTCGGTCGCGGTATCGGTTCCGGTCTCGGCAAGACCTGCGGTCGCGGTATCAAAGGTTCAGGTGCTCGTAAGAGCCCTAATGTCCGCCCTGGTTTTGAAGGCGGTCAGATGCCGATGAAGATTCGTTTGCCTAAATTCGGTTTCTGGTCAGCAAAGGCTGATCTTGCTGCTGAAGTTCCGTTAAATTCTTTAAACGGTATTGACAGCGAAACCATCGATTTGGCAACTCTTAAGGCTGCACGTTTGGTTCCTAACAAAGCCAAATACGTTAAGATTGTTCTGTCCCGTGTTCCTAACTTCACTAAGAAAGTTGACATTAAGGGATTAGGTGTTACTAAGGGTGCAAAGGCTGCTATTGAAGCCGCCGGCGGTACTGTTGAAGTTGCAGATTATATTACTGCAGCAGCAGCTCGTCGTGAGCGTTCAATGAAGAATCGTGCTCTTAAGTTGAACGATCTTCAGGCTAAGTTAGCTGCCACCGGTATTCAAAAACCGGCAAAGAAAGATAAGTCAGCAAAAGCTGACAAGGCCGCACCTGCCAAGAAGAAGTAATGTACGGAGCGCGCTTAACGCGCGCTTTTTCGGAGATTTTGAATGGCTAGAAAATCGCTCTTAGATAAAGGCCGTAAAGTTGCAGCACAGACCGGTCCGGTAAACAGTGAACTCCGTTCACGTTTGCTGTTTGTTCTGATTGGCCTTGTGATGTTCCGCATCGGTTCTTATGTTCCGGTTCCGGGCGTCAATGCTGAAGTTTTGGCTCGCCTTTTTGAAGAACAGAGCGGCACCATCATCGGCATGTTCAATATGTTCAGCGGCGGCGCTTTAGAGCGCGCTTCCGTTTTGGCATTGGGAATTATGCCTTATATCTCTGCGTCCATTATCATCCAGTTATTGGCCGTCATTAATCCCACTCTTGCCGAGCTCCGCAAGGAAGGCGAGTCTGGGAGAAGAAAGATCACTCAGTACACACGTGTATCGACCTTGTTCCTGGCAGCATTACAGGCTGTAGGTATAGCCACCGGTATTCCGAATATGATGCCCGGATTGGTGGATAACCCTGGCTTCGGTTTTTACTTTGTAACTACCGTAAGTCTTGTTACCGGTACTATGTTCTTGATGTGGCTTGGCGAACAGATTACTGAAAGAGGTATCGGAAACGGTATTTCTCTTATCATTTTCGCCGGTATTGTTGCTGGCTTGCCTCGTGCATTGGCAGCTACTTTCGAACAGGCTCGTCAAGGCGATCTTTCCACTATCGCACTGCTTTTAATCGGTGTTGTTGTGGTCGTAGTGACCTTCTTCGTCGTGTTCATCGAGCGTGGACAGCGTCGTATCGTAATCGATTACGCAAAACGTCAGATGGGCAATCGTATTTATTCTCAACCCCGCTCTACTTTGCCGCTTAAGATCAATATGTCCGGCGTGATTCCGGCGATCTTCGCATCGTCAATCATTTTGTTCCCGGGTACCGTGGTATCATGGTTCGGTCAGGGCGACAATGCGGTTGCAAATGTTTTGCAGGAAGTTTCACTGTTCCTGCAGCCCGGTCAGCCTCTTTATGAGTTGCTGTACGCCGCTGCAATCGTGTTCTTTACCTTCTTCTACACGGCATTGGTATTCAGCCCGCGTGAAGTTGCAGAGAATTTGAAGAAGAGTGGTGCTTTTATTCCTGGAATCCGTCCCGGAGAGCAGACTGCACGCTTTATAGATAAAGTTATGACTCGTTTGACTCTGAGCGGCTCCATTTATATGGTTTTAGTCTGCTTGGTTCCGCAGTTGCTTATGAACTGGTTCAATGTTCAGTTCTATTTCGGCGGTACCTCATTATTGATTATCGTAGTTGTCATCATGGATTTCGTATCACAGCTTCAGAGCCATATGATGAATCAGCAATACGGTGATTTAATGCGCAAGGCTAATCTCAGGAATTACGGACGCTAAGCGTTCTTTAAGGAGAAAGAAATGAAAGTAGGTGCTTCAGTTAAGAAGATTTGCCGTAACTGCAAAGTGGTTCGTCGCCACGGCGTAGTACGCATCATCTGCGTAAATCCTAAGCATAAGCAGCGTCAGGGCTAAAATGCTTAGTTAAATTGTTTGCACAAACAATTTAAAATCTGTATAATTTCCTATTTGCATAGCGTCTGTATTCAGGCGCTATGTGTTTTAGTTTATATACAAAAGGTTTTTAAGGGCGGACATAGCCCGGTTTGTCCGTAATATCGTAGATTTTACGGAAACTCTTTGCGTCGGATATATTAGGTCTTTCGACGTTAAGAGATTGTCAATGCCAAAGTGCACTAGAAGGTTGTCGCGTATCCTGACGGGCTTTGCGACAGCCATATGTTTAACCGACCTTTTAGGAGATCAATAGTGGCCCGTATTGCTGGCATTAATGTGCCTGATCATAAGATCGCCGTGATTGCTTTGCAGTCAGTTTACGGCATAGGCCCGACCCGTGCGCGCAATATTTTAGCTGCCGCCGGCGTTGCAGAATCCGCTAAGTTCAAAGATCTTGACGAAGCTTCCGTGGATAAAATCCGTGAAGAAGTCGCTAAGTACACTGTAGAAGGTGACTTACGCCGCGAGATTTCAATGAACATCAAGCGCCTTGTTGACCTTGGTTCCTATCGTGGCATTCGCCACCGTCGCGGCCTTCCGGTTCGCGGCCAGCGTACCAAGACTAATGCACGTACCCGTAAGGGACCGCGTAAGAGCATTAAGAAATAAGGAGGCACGAGATGGCTGAAGAAATTACTGCAAAAGAAAACGCACAGGCTGCTCCTGCAGCTACTAAAGCCGCACCTGCCGCCCCTCGTCGCGGTGGTAAACGCGCAAAGAAACAGATTGCAGACGGTGTAGCTCACATCCATGCATCTTTCAATAACACTATCGTAACCATTTCCGATCGTCAGGGTAATGCTCTTTCATGGGCTACCGCAGGCGGTTCAGGTTTCCGTGGTTCCCGTAAGTCCACTCCGTACGCTGCTCAGGTTGCTGCAGAGCGTGCCGGTGAGGCTGCCAAGGAATACGGCGTTAAGAATCTTGAAGTATTGGTTAAGGGCCCTGGTCCCGGCCGTGAGTCTTCAATTCGTGCCTTGAACGCTATCGGTTACAAGATCACCAACATTACCGATGTTACCCCGATCCCTCACAATGGTTGCCGCCCGCCTAAAAAGCGTCGCGTCTAGTGAGACAGCTAAGATTTCTGGAGAAAGATAAATGGCAAAATATACCGGCCCTGCCCTGAAATTAAGCCGTCGTGAAGGCGTTGACTTATTCTTAAAGTCAGGCGTTCGTGCCATTGAGACCAAGTGCAAACTTGATACCGCACCGGGTCAGCACGGCGCTAACAAACCGCGTCTTTCCGACTACGGCATGCAGTTACGCGAGAAGCAGAAAGTTCGCCGTATTTACGGTGTTTTAGAGCGTCAGTTCCGTAACTATTACAAGAAAGCTGCTAAGATGTCCGGTAATACCGGTGAGAACCTTCTGCAGCTTTTGGAAAGCCGTTTAGACAATGTTGTTTACCGTATGGGCTTTGGCTCCACTCGCATGGAAGCACGCCAGTTGGTAAGCCACAAGGCTATCACTGTTAACGATCATGTCGTAAACATTCCGTCTTATCAGGTACAGCCTTCTGACGTAATCGCAGTTCGCGAAAAAGCTAAAAAGCAGTTACGCATCAAGGCAGCAATCGACTTATCCGGTCAGCGCGCTCTTAAGCCTACCTGGATTGACGTTGATCATAACGCCATGAAAGGCACCTATAAGAATAAGCCTGAACGTTCTGAGCTTCCTTCCGATATTAAGGAACAGCTCATCGTCGAGTTGTACTCTAAGTAATAACGGCAACTGTGCCAGCACCTCTTAGTAAAGTGGGGTACCAATAGTGTCAGTATGTGAACTGCTCAAACCAAAGCCGGTAAGCTTTACCGAAGTTGCTCCAAATTGTGCACATATAGTGCTTGAGCCTTTGGAGCGCGGATTCGGTAACACCATCGGCGTATCATTGAGCGGCATTTTACTTAAGACTCTGCCTGGTTGCGCTATTGACGCATTCCAGATTGACGGAGTCTCGGATGAGAACAGCGTAAAAGCTGATATGGTCGAGTCTGTTTTCGAGCTCATCATGAACTTAAAAACTATCGCCGTAGCTTCAGAAGCACCGCTGAACTCTCCGGTATGGCTGTCTCTTGTCAAATCAGGTGAAGGTGAAGTAAAGGCTTCCGACATCGTTTTGGCAAGCGGAATAAGCTTCCCTAATCCGGACGCTCACATCTGCACCCTTAAGGGTGCCAAGGCTGCGTTGTCGATGAAGATCCGCGTTTCTTACGGACGCGGTTATGTGCCGGCATCTTCCGATGCTCATATTCCGGCTCAGTCTGAAAATGAGATTTTGATTGATGCTTCATTCAGCCCGGTTCGCAGATTTGTTTATGAAGTAGAGTCTGCCCGTGTTGAACAGAGAACGGATTTGGATCGTTTGGTTATCAATATCGAGACCGACGGAACCGTAGCTCCTGAGGCTGTCTTAATGCAAGGCGCCGATTTGCTACGTGATCACTTGTGCGAACTTGTTGATCAAGAAGAAGTTTCAGAGCACTCAATGGCTCCTGCAGCTCCTCCTATGCCTGATCCTGTTCTTATGCAATTGGTTGATGATCTTGAACTTACCGTTCGTTCAGCAAATTGCCTTAAAGCCGAATCAATTATTTACATCGGTGATCTGGTACAACGCACTGAAGTGGAGTTGTTAAAAACCCCGAATTTGGGTAAGAAATCTTTGACTGAAATCAAAGACGTTTTAGCCCAGCGCGGTTTGTCACTTGGTATGAGACTTACCAATTGGCCGCCTCCTAATTTGCGTTCATCGAGATAAGATAACTGTTTAAGAAAGGAATTAGATATGCGTCATCGTTTAAGCGGCCGTCATTTAGGTCGTACTTCTGCACACCGTGCTGCGCTGTATCGCAATCTTGCAAATGCTCTTGTTACTCACGAGTGCATTAGAACTACTTTGCCCAAGGCAAAAGAGTTGCGCCGCTTTGTAGAGCGTCTTATTACCATCGCTAAGGTTGATTCAGTGGCAAATCGCCGCTTGGTCTTCTCTCGCGTTCGTGACAATGATGTAGTTGCAAAGCTCTTTAATGAAATCGGTAAGCTCAATGCTAACCGTCCGGGCGGCTATACCCGCATCTTAAAGTGCGGCTTCCGTCCTGGCGATCAGGCTCCGATGGCTTACATCATGTTGGTAGAGCGTACCGCTAAAGCTGAAGTAGCTGAAGGCGAGGCTGCTGCCGAATAAAGTTCTATAGGGCGCTTTCGCGCCCTTTAGATCTTCAATACCGAATTCTGTCTAAAACGAGGGTGTAACCTTGGATCAAACTACTGATTTGCTAAGGCCCAATATCAAGGAAGTCGTAACGCTCTCCCGTAATGTATCTCGAGTTATTCTTGAACCTTTTGAGCAGCATTATGCTCAGGTTTTAGGAACTGCATTGCGTCGTATTATGCTTTCTTCAATTCCGGGATATGCAATTACTGAAGTCGAGATTGACGGTGTAGTTCATGAGTACAGCGCCTTAGAAGGCGTTCAGGAAGATATTCTGCTCATTCTTTTGAATTTAAAGGAAGTTGCAGTTTTCTCTTCGACTATACCGCAGCACGATCCGGTACTTGAAATCAATAAATCCGGCATCGGTCCTGTTACTGCAGCCGATATTCAGTGTCCGGGCGGAATTGAGATCCGTAATCCTGAATTGGTTTTGTGCCATATCACTGATGAAAAGACCAATCTGCGCATGCGTTTGCATGTAACTCGCGGTCGCGGTTATGTCCCGGCAGTTACTCACCCTCATATCGAAGGTGCCGAAGATCGTTTTATCGGTCGTTTACTGCTTGATGCTTCATATTGCCCGGTTCTTAATGTGGCTGTACACACAGCTCCGCTTAATGACGGACAAGAGCAGTTGATTTTGGATATTGAGACCAACGGTACAATCGATCCGAGTGATGCAGTTTGTTCTGCTGCTACCATTTTTGCAGATCAGCTCAATTCATTTGTTGATATCCGTAATTCTGTCGCCCCTGCTGACGATGCTTCCTTTAAACCTCTTATTGATCCGAAGCTTTTATGCCCGGTTGAGGATTTGGAACTTACCGTTCGTTCAGCAAATTGCCTTAAAGCCGAAGGTATTAAATATATCGGCGATTTGGTACAGCGTACTGAAGTTGAATTGCTTAAGACTCCTAATCTTGGTAAGAAATCCCTTACCGAAATCAAGGATGTCTTGGCAGAACGCGGTTTATCTTTAGGTATGCGCCTTGAGAATTGGCCGCCTGCAGATTTGGAAATAAATCATTAATAATTTAGAGACGGGTCGCAAATTGCGGCCTGTTTTTTTCTGGGGATATATTGGTAATTTGATACCTAAAAGTTGCGAGTTTTTACTGATCTAGTGTCTATTATATTAGACACTAGAT
>NZ_CAJKVK010000011.1 GCF_905203285.1 uncultured Succinatimonas sp. | reverse complement strand
TGTGCGAGGAAATTTTTGAGAGTCACGATGAGAAGCCAACCAGCAGTTTTCTTTATTCTCTTGTAATGGACAGCTATTCAATGGGATATTCTACATCATCATTTATTGATATGCCGTTAAATCACAAGGTTTTTCTGGCACAGTTTGATACAATCAAGCATTTAGCTGACACAGAGAGTTGTGTAATTGTAGGACGCTGCGCAGACTATATATTAAAAGACAATCCCAACTGTTATAACGTTTTCTTATTTGCCGATACGGATAAAAAACTTGATTTTTGCCTAAAGGAATATCATGAAGCTCATGACGTCGCTTTTGAAAAAATGCAGCAGATTGATAAAAGGAGAGCTGAACATTATCTTCACTATACCGGCAAAAACATTAAAGATCCTCATAATTACCAGCTTTGCGTTGATGTTGGAACCTTAGGTTTAAACAATTCATGTGATCTTATCTGTGATCTTGCAAAAACCAAGCTTAACCCCTCAAAATCCGCATAATAGAGCCGGTTTAGAACATTTTTTTCATAAAGCGTAAATTTTTCGTAAAAAAAACTTGCGCTTTATGTAAAAAACGCTATAATGCTCCCCGTCAAGTCGGTGATTAGCGTAGCCTGGTAGCGCACTATCTTAGGGAGGTAGTGGTCGCGGGTTCAAATCCCGCATCACCGACCATCTGACTTTTCCTTCCTTTTCTCCCTAAGTTTTATTTCCCTGCATTCCACGTAAAAATTTAAAAATGTTTATGTAGAAGATAGAAGATTTTGTCTGCATTACTTTAAAAGTTTTTCTATAATTATTCATCGTTTGCTTGTAATTCATTAAAAATAGAAAATCAAAACTCTTATATAAAATCCGTAAATGTTTTACGATGCTTTAAAAATATTAGGAATTAAAAACAGGTCCATAACGGCACGCCATCATATACGAGTAGCAAGAATCGGGTACTTTTTAGCGGGTTTCTCTATTGCTTGCTGGGCTCCTCTTATACCTTACGTACAAGAAATCTTAAATCTTTCTACAGCAGATGTTACCAAACTGGTATTTTGCATGGGTGCAGGATCAATATGCGGGATGATCTTGTCAGGCGTTCTTACCAAAAAACTCGGCAGCAAAATAACTTACGCGCTATCGTCATTCGGAACTTCGTTAACTCTGGTTATTTTGTCATTTATACCAAGTTTTAACGTAGTTTTTATCACCCTTTTATTATTCGGTATAAGTGTCGGATGTCTTGAAGTAGGTATCAATATTTACGGAGCCTTCCTTGAGAGACAATATAGATTGCGTTTAATGTCACCGCTGCATGCTTATTATTCCCTAGGTGAAGTGTTAGGATCGGCTTTAATCATTATGCTTCTATCTTTAAATTTACCTCCTCATTTTGCGATAACCAGCCTTATTGCAATCTTATACTTAACAGCCGCTTATTATGTTCCGTGTACTTTAAATATTAAAGAAAACAAAATTGACAATAAATCTAAAATGAAAAAATTCATTCTGCCCTGCTATCCGGTCACCTATCTTGCTTTAATTACTGCTTTGATATTCATTGTGGGCGGAGCGATGGTTGATTGGTCTGGACTTTATGTTTCAATAGAAGGAAATATCGACCTAAAATACGCCGCATTCGGTTATACGCTTGTTTCATTGTGCATGCTCTTATGCCGTATTTACGGCTCAAAGATAATTTTCAGCTTCGGACCGTTTAAAACTGCTTTTTACGGAGCAGTTATCTGCACTGTCGGACTTTTTATCGTCGTTTGCTTCCCCAACCTAATCATGATGAGTATAGGCTTTTGCTGTATCGGCCTAGGTATGTCAAATATCACCCCATTAAGTCTGTCAACTGCAGCCAAGCAAAATAAAATGCCTATCGTTTCAGCTGTAAGTTTTATTTCGATTTCCGGTTATACGGCACTGCTGTTAGGACCGGCCCTACTCGGAACCATAGCTCAAATATTTACCTTAAAAGGAACGTTTATATTCTTAGGCACAATAACGATAATAACCTGTCTTCTCATATTTTTAATTCGCAAAGAGTACGAGCATTAAAAGTATTTCACACCGCATCAGCATTAATCAGACACCACATATAAGAGCATAAGTAAAGCTTGACTTTATCTGTGTTTTTAGCTACCTTGCAAACGCCTTTGTGGGCTTTTCTTATTTCTTATAAATGAGGTTACCATGTCGGATAAACCTAATGCATCAGGCTTTTTAGATCGCTTTTTCGGTCTGACAGCCAAAAACACCTCAGTACGTACTGAAGTGATCGCCGGCCTTACAACCTTCGTTGCAATGGCATACATTATTTTCGTTAATCCATCCATCCTTGAGGCAGCAAAAATTCCCCATGAAGCTGCCGTCGCTGCAACTATTTGGACTGCTGGTATCTGCACATTGGTCATGGGACTTTTTGCCAATCTGCCTGTTGCTGTAGCACCCGGTATGGGGCTTAACGCCTTTTTCTCTTTCTATGTTTGCGGAACCTTAGGTCTTCCTTGGCAAACGGCATTAGGTGCAGTTTTCGTTTCCGGCATAGTATTTTTAATTCTGACCATAACCAAATTACGCCAACACATTATCGATTCAGTGCCAATGAGCTTAAAATGCGCTGTCGTAGTCGGTATCGGTATGTTCATTGCTTTTGTCGGTTTACAAGGATCAGGTATTGTCGTAGCCAATGAAGCAACCAAAGTTACCTTAGGAAGCCTTCGTGAGCCGTCTGTTCTCCTTTCAGCCTTAGGTATTTTGATTATCGGTCTGCTCCTTGCATTAAAGGTTCAAGGTGCAATGCTTATCGGCATCCTGGCTGTAACCATAATCGGAATGTGCTTGGGCATAACACCTGCCCCTACTTCCATTGATTCAGTAATAAGCCTTGATCTTCCCGCTTTTACTGAAACATTTATGGAAATGGATTTAATGGGAGCTGTTCACTACGGACTTGTTTCTGTTATTTTTACTTTCACCGTAGTCGAGCTCTTTGATAACATCGGTACTCTTATCGGTGTTTCACGCTCTGCAGGTTTAATGGATAAAGACGGAAAAATCGAGAATATCGATCGTGCTCTTTTAACCGATTCCTGCGGCACAATGTTCTCTGCAATCATGGGAACTTGTACCGTTACCTCATATGTTGAAAGTACAGCAGGAACCAACGCCGGCGGCAGAACCGGTCTTACGGCAGTAGTGGTCGGTATCTGCTTCATTCTTGCCATCGTTTTTGCTCCGCTTGCAGGCCTTGTTCCGGGTTTTGCTACCGCGCCTGCTCTTATTATTGTCGGTGCGATGATGATGAAGAATGTTTTACATGTAAACTTTGATGACTATTCAGATTCAATCCCGGCATTCCTTACTATCGTCATGATGCCTCTTAGCTACTCAATCGCTAACGGTTTCGGTTTCGGCTTTACAAGTTTTTGCTTGCTTAAATGCTTAACCGGAAAACGTAAGGAAATCACCCCTGTAATGTGGGTGGTTACTATCGTCTTTATGATTAGTTTTGCATTACATTGATTTAAATAAAGGCTGCCTTAAGGCAGCCTAATTTTTTATTTTACAAACTCAAACGCTATTCTTTGTCCATGCCCTGGAATATAGATAATTCCGCAACGCTTAAATTTAAATTTTTCCAGCAAATTCTGCATCGGTATATTGTTTTCATGTGTATCAATGCGAAGATGCCCATATTTTTCCTCTAAATATTTAATAATAAAGCTTCCTATTTTCCCTTCTCTAACCGTTGCAATGCGATGCACTGCCTTATACGAAGTATCAGACATCCATTTGCCATCTATATGATCATAAGCAGGTTCATGATCAAACAAAGCAAAAGTTCCGACCGGAGTATCCTCGTCATTTACACAGACAAAAGCTCTTTTACACTTAATATCCTGAGCTACATCCTTTGCTGTAGGATAATTTTGATTCCACTGCTGAGGATTTCCGTTTAAACGCATAAAATCACGTGCTGAATTAAAAATAGCATCAATAAAGACTAAATCCTTCTCTTGAGTTTCTCTTATACGCATTTATTTCTTCTCTTTTGATTTAAGCTGCGGCCAAAATTTTGCTAAAGGCTTAGCATCTTTTAGATCATCAATATTAATATCACATTCAGAAACAATACCTTTTTCATTATTTAATAGTCCGGCGGCAAAAAACAAACGCAAGCCGTTTTTAGTAATAATGAAATTATGGGGACTTAATTCTGTTGCAGCAATTACTACTGGCAGCATGTAGCTGCCATCTTTTTCAAATTTCTTTTGTACTGCCCGAGCGCATAGCATGGCTGCAGTTTCACTGTCTTCAAACAATTCATTAAATGCTAAAGACTTTTTCTTTTCAAGATCATAGTTAAAAGTCTCAATTGAAAATTCATCAGGATCTTTGGGCGTATCAATTTTAAAAAATGAATATAAAGTAGCAACAGGAATATTTTTGCTTAAATGCATAAAAAGTATAACGTGCTGAAATGAACGAGATCTGTCAATACTGGTAAAATCAGGCGAATCAAAATCTATAGACTGATTAAATCTTATAACCATCTCGCGTTCAAATCGCCTTGAGTAAGAATCAACAAGAAAGTCACAGAGATGAGATAAACGGTTGTCTTTACATAAAGGATCTTTTTTTACAAAGCTAGTAGTATAAGTTCGCTCAATGGTAACAACATCAGGATCTCCTGCTTTAAAAGCAAAAGGGGAATTCTCTGTAGCCGTAGCGCAATTAACGGTTAAAAACAAGCCGATAACAAAGTATAAATCACGAAGCTTACGCATATAAATCAATCCTGACAAACAAGATAAGGCAAATATAGCGCTTTTAACCTATCAAGCGAATAAACTGCATTTGCCGGACTTGTCGAAGGCAGATGAATAATTTCTGCTTTACAATCATGATTATAGGTTAAAAATAAATCTTTAGCTTTATTCCCGTTGGTAATTACACGTTTAATTTTAGGATAACGCAAAAGCAGGGAATTAATATCATTTGGTTTTACAGCTTTTATATTGCTGTCTAAACTCCCTTCCCGTTCACAGCTTTCAATTACATCAAAAAAAGCCAAATGAAGTTTTAACGCCGCTTGTTTTCTTTCCTCAATTGTTTTAAGTTCATCAACTCCGGCAATGGCAGCTATAATTTTCCACATGCGATTTTGGGGATGAGCGTAATAAAAACCATCTTGAAGGGATGCAATAGAAGGCATAGAGCCTAAAATCAAAATTCTTGAACCTTTGTTTATAAAAGGCTTTAATCCTGAAATTCTCATATTTTTACGCTTTTAAACAATCAGCCACATAAACAACTTCGTGCCCTGACTGTCTAACTAATTTCTCCAAATCATTTAAAGCAATATCAATGCTAAAAGCATTATCAAGAGGATGGCAATTTACAATTGCGTATTGCTTAAGTTCGACAGGCACAAAATATTTAAAGCGTATTTCAGTATCATTTAAAAGAGCCAAAGGACTAACCATTCCCGGCAATACTCCTAGCGGCTTTAAATCCTGACGCTCTCCAAAAGACAAACGCGAAGAACCGATATTTGAAGCTAAAGCCTTTAAATCAGCACTTTTATTTAAAGGAAGAGTAAACATAAAAAGATCGTGATGCTTATTTGTAAGCACAAGACTTTTCAATACTTCTCCGGCAGTTTTAGGCATATTGGCGAGATCTGCTTTGGAAAAAACTCTGTCGTGCTGATAAAGAGTAAAACTAACGCTTTTAGTTTCTAAAAATTTTAATAACGAATCTTTATTAAACATTTTTATTCGGCATAGATAAGAATTTAAAAATAAGTGCACCTAAAACAAAAATTGCGTTAACAAAAGCACAAAGAAGGTAAACACGCAAAGCAATAAAAGCAAATGACCAATCAAAATAATCTTGATTCAAAATCATAGCTTGTACTGCATTTAACTTAAAAACGGCAAAAGAACGCTCTACAACAATAAACACACAAACACAAGCTGCATACAGCACAATAAAGCCGGGTAAATTTAATAATAGAGCCTTTAATGCGGTTTTAACTATGTTTGAATCTTTATTGATTAGAGAATATGCACTTAAGCTTAGAAATGTTATTAAAAAAAGAACAATAAGCGCACAAACAGCAAATAAAAAGGTTATTGAACGAGCATAGTCAGCTTGTAATGCAGTACCGATTTGAAGAGTATTTAAATTCTGTGCCTGAGAAATATAAAGAGCCGTTAAAGAGTCAATCTTAAATAACAAAAAATTAAACAGCAAAAACAAACATATACAATATATTGCCTCAAAGACAAGAAGCGTACCTATATGCTGACTGATAAAAGACTTTAAAGAAAAATCCTGCTTAACTTTAACGCAATGTGATTTAAAAATTAAAAGAGCCCACAGCATCGGGGCAAATAGTGAACAAGGCAAAGAGAGAATAAAAATAAAAGGACTTATAGTAAAAGCGCTTAAATCTTTTGCGCTGCCGGTAAGTCCTTTTAATATTGCATATAACATACCGCCTGTTCCGACGGACACAGGCGGTTTTATCAAAGATTTATCAGACATTCATTCCCGAAGCTAGAATAGCGATAATAATCATGATCTGCGGTGACAAAATACGCAGGAACATAGTTACCGGGTAAACAGTTGCATAACCTAAGGAAGAAGCTTCAGGGTTCGAATGCAAGCCGTTAGCAAATGCCAAAGCAGGCGGATCGGTATAAGAACCAGCTAACATACCGCTTAATACCAAGTAATTAACTTTGGAAATCTTGTAAGCAAGGATACCTACAACGATAAGCGGGATGAAAGTTACCAAAGTACCCCAGCACATCCAGCTAAAGCCCGGACCTTGAGTTAAGGTCTGCCAGAAACCTGATGCGCCGGCGTTAATACCGACGATTGAAAGGAACAAAGTAATACCGATTTCACGTAAAGCTGACAAACCGGCAGTAGGAATGTCCCAGTGCAAAGTATTAAATGTCCAGGTTGAACCGAAGCGTGACAACAGAATCGCCATTACAAGAGGGCCGCCGGCTAAACCTAATTTCATCGGGGTAGGAACTCCTGAAACAGGGATCGGGATATTGCCTAACAGAATACCTAAAATCAAACCGATAAAGATAGGAAGCATGGCAACTTTATGCAATTCGGCATTGGAGTTACCGACAACAGCAGCAGCTTCCTTAATATTCTTTTCCTCACCGATTACGTTCAATACGTCACCGAACTGCAGTTTCATATCGGGAGTCGGAACAAATTGTACGCCTGAACGAATGAGGCGGGAAGTTACCAACTGGAATCTGCTGTCAAGATGCAATGAACCTAAAGTTTTACCGTAAACATGGCGATTAGTAACAGCAAGGCGCTGTACAGTAATCTTAGTTCCACGGGTAGTTAAAGTTTCAGCAGAGGTCTGACCGATTAGCTTAGCACTGTTTCCGATATTTGACGGAATGCCGACCAAGTGCAGAGTATCACTTTCCTGCAAAATAAGATCGTGATGAGGAACCAGCAATTCCTGTCCGCGCTTAACGCGGGAAATAACTACAACCCCCTCTTTTACGCCCGGAAGATCAATGATCTTCTTACCAAAAAAGTCTTTATTAAGGAGCTTGACGTTAATAGTAGTAACGCTGGGAGTACCTGCAGTCTTGCTCTTGAAATATTCATCAGCGGCTTCGTCGATATTGATACGGAAAACAAGACGAATAATGATGATGGTTGCCAAAATACCGCAAACACCGAAAGGATAAGCCATTGCATATGCTGACGGCACCAAAAGCTCATTAAAACCGGTAACTAGAGGATCATATCCTTTATCGGCAAGAGCCACAGACATATCACGAATCATCTGTGATGCTGCACCTAATGCCGGAGTGTTAGTAACGGCACCGGAGTAAACACCGACCATGGCGTCAATAGAAAGGATTCCGGCAAAGTGCAGACATAATGCGATCGTGCAGTTTAAGAAAATAATAAGAACTGCCCAACCTACGAGTTTTGCACCCATGCTGCGCAATGACGAAAAGAAGCTCGGACCAACTTGGACGCCGATTGCATACACGAATAAAATAAGACCGAACTCTTGAACATAACTTAAAATATGACCTTCACTGGTAAGTCCTTCTGCAGTTCTTACAGTCAGGCCATAAAGCTCATGTGAGAAATGTCCAACAAAAATTCCGGAGAATAAAACACCGCCGATACCTAAGCCGATGCCGCGATATCGCACGGAACCGAGCAATATTCCGAACACTGCGGCTACGGAAATTGCCAAAGTTAAAAATGCGATTGTAGACATAAAGGATCCTTCTATCTCACCTGATGGCAGGCAACAAATCATAAAAATTTTAGCAGATCTGCTCTATAAGTGGATCTTTCATAGAAAAGGATCCGGCAATTCGCAACAAAGGATCCGTTGATATTTTCTCGGGATCTTTTAATTTTCAGACCGTCAATCCGTGACCGGGATCAGGTCGTTCATGACAAAGGATCTTTTACGCTCCTGAAAGCAGGGTAATACCGCCCTTCCGGTTTTAATTCAGGAGATGATTATGATCCGCAAAGTAAATGTTAAATTAATTCTTGAGCTTAGAGATAAAGGCTTGTCCCGTACCGAAATAGCCGCTTCACGGCATATTTCGCGACGTCTGGTTAACGAAGTATGCACAATTGCGCAACAGCAGAATCTTTCTTATCGAGATGTTATAACCAAAAGCGAAGATGAAGTTTATAAGCTCATTTATCCGCACAAGTATGAATACCTCAATGATGACTTTTATGCCAAGCCTGACTACCGTGAAATCCATTCGGAGCTGCGTCGGGTCGGAGTTACGCTGAAGCTGTTGTGGCAGGAATATGCCGCCAAAACACGCAAAGAAAATAAAATACCGGTCAAATACACCAAATTCTGTACGGATTACGGCAACTATGTTGAAGAGCATGAGTTTACAAGTCATATTGTTCGTAAGCCCGGAGTAAGCTGCGAGGTCGATTGGGCTGGCAAAACCATGAGTCTTTACGACCATGGTAAAGAGCATAAGGTTTATTTGTTCGTCGGAGTCTTATCTTACAGCCGCTATACCTATATCGAGCCGTGTCTGGACATGAAAATGAACACGTGGCTTAAATGTAACGTCAATATGCTGAACTTCTTTAAAGGAGCTCCTCTGCAGATAATCTGCGACAACCTGAAAACCGGAGTAACCAAGCATCCGCGTGAAGGTGACATCATACTCAACACCGAGTATGAACGTTTGGGTAATCATTATCATGCCGCGATAATGCCGGCAAGGGTTAAAAAGCCTAAGGACAAACCCAATGCCGAAAACGCGGCCGGAGATTGCTGCACTTTCATCATCGCAAGACTTAGAAACCGTACATTTTCTAATTTTAATGAGTTATGTATGGCGGTGACGATTAAAAACGCCGAATATAATGACCGTCCTTTCAGCAAAGCCGACGGTTCAAGACTTGAGATGTTCAGGCAGGAGCAGGAGTTTCTGCAGTCGCTGCCGGCTTTTGCCTTTGATGTAAGTCAATGGCGGTATAAAGTTAAAGTCGCACCCAACAGTCATATCGCGTATAAAAAGAACTTTTATTCCTGTCCGCATTCTTACATCGGACATGATGTTTCGGTATGCGAAAGCTTTAATGACAACATGGTACGGATTTACGACCGTGACATCCTGCTTGCAAGTCATCCCCGTTTTCCCGAAACCTCAGTCAATCGCTACAGCACTCATGCCGAGGATTTACCCAAGCAGTCCCATTACGTTGAGTTTGATAAAGAGCGGATTGAAAAGTGGGCTAAAAGCATCGGTAATAATACTGCTCAAGTAATCAAGCGGATTTTCTCTTCCTGTGATTTTGAGCAGCAGGGGTACAACCCGTGCCTTTCCGTACTTCGTTTAAGCTCAAAATATGGAAAAAGCGAGCTTGAACGAGCTTGTGAAATTGCGCTCGGCAAGATTAGTACCCCCAGATACAAGCATATCAATGCCATAATCTTAGAGCAACAGGGAAAAGACTCAGCCGCCCCGCTTGCTAATTTTGACGGTAAGCCGCTTCAGCATGAAGGATATCTGCGCGGTGCCGACTATTACGCCAATCTTAAACAACGCAGCGGAGGTAAAGCATAATGACTCCCGTCAACGCTAAACACTATCTTCATGATGATATCATCCGCAAACTTACCGAGCTTAAGCTTGAAGAGCTCTCCAACTATGTTGATGAGCTTTGCGCAGATCCCGAGTGCGTAAATCTCGATTTTATCGGCAAATTTGAAGTGATCACCAACCGCTTATACCAAAACCGCATCAACGAGTTAATTAAGAACCTGCTTAAAAATGCAACGCTCAGAGAGCCGCAGGCCTCAATAGCCGGACTTTATTATGAAGCGGAGCGCTTATTATCGCGGGAGCTGATGATAGAGCTCGGGACCTGCGACTTCATGCGCAGTCAGACCAATATCATCATCGAAGGACCGACCGGTGCCGGCAAGACCTATATTGCCTGCGCGATTGCCAAAGCGGCTGTCGGCAAATGCTATAGAGTCAAGTATATACGGCTTCCGGATTTGCAGCAGGAGCTTGAGGACTGTTATCACTATAACCGCTCTTTAAAAAACTTAAAGCAAAAATATATAAAACCGGCTTTATTAGTGATTGATGAGTGGATGATGCGAGCATCTTCCGACAGTTTAAGTTCTTTCCTGCTTGACGTAATGGAAGGACGTTATACAACAAGCAGCACCATATTCTGCACTCAAAGTAAACAAGAGTCTTGGCACGCAATGCTTGGCGGCAACACCATGGCTGAGGCTATTATCGATCGCATCGTGCAGAACAGTCTCACCATTACTTTAGGCAATCTCAATATGAGAGCTTTAAGAAATCCGTTGATGAAATATAAAAACGTAAAAGAATAAGGGGAGGAAACTATGAGGCGGGACCTAATTTATAAACAAACAAGGTCCCGCAACCTTAAAGGCTTTCGGATCACAAAAGCAAATTAGGGGGTGATCACCCAAGCGAATCGGATATGTAAAAACTGCGTTTTACCGGATCACTTTGCGCGAAATATCCACTATAAGTGCACTTCAAATCATTTATCAAAGTATAAAAAAGGTAAAAAAAGTTTAATCAGGCACGATTTTTTAAACAATAAACTATATGTTTCTAAAAATAATTAACTTTATATACAAATATAAAATCTATACGAATCTTTTATATTTAGAATTGATCAAATAATAATTTTCTATTTTTTAACGCTCAAAAAAGGAACACTTATTTTAAAAATAAGTAGATATTCATAAAAGTTTGCTATATATCACGATAATTTTACTGTGAAATTTCATAATAATGACATATAGTTTCAGCAATCTTAACTGTTGAGACAGGAGATATTTTTATTATCTCCAAAATTTTATACTTCAGATTAATAATTTTCTAAACTATAAGGCATATAAACAATGACGAACATGAGTGTAGCTAAGGCGTTTGCTCTAAACTTTATGGGAACAGCGCCTGTTTGGTATAAACTTTTTACTGTAGCTTGTCTGATAATTAATCCTATCGTAGCAATTTTTATTTCCCCGATGCTTGCAGGATGGATGCTCGTAGCTGAGTTTATTTTTACTTTAGCTATGGCTCTTAAATGCTATCCGCTGCAGCCGGGCGGCTTAATTACTATCGAAGCCTGCTTCTACGGTTTGTGCGATATGGCTCACGTAAAAGACGAAATTGCCGTAAACCTCGAAGTCATTCTCCTTTTGATGTTCATGGTTGCAGGTATTCATTTCGTTCGTGACCTGCTTCTTTTTATTTTTACCAAACTATTAGTAAAAGTTCGTTCTCACAAACTGCTTATTTTCATTTTCTGCTTCATGGGCGCGTTCCTTGCCGCTTTCCTTGATGCATTAACTGTTGTTGCAGTAGTAATTGCCATCTGCATGGGCATGTATGCTCTTTACCACCAAACTATTTGCGGCGACGCAGCAACCTCAAGACTCTCAGATGACCGCTTCGTTCCTCAGGTCTATCAAAAGGACTTGGAAGAGTTCAGAGCTTTCTTAAGAGGTATTTTGATGCAAGCTGCCTGCGGTACTGCAATCGGCGGTGTCTGCACCTTGGTCGGTCAGCCTCAGAACCTGCTCGTCGGCGGTGTTGCCGGATGGAGCTTTGGTGAATTTGCTCTGCGTGCAGCTCCTGTTTCAGTTCCTATCATTATTTTCGGTTTTGCCACCTGCTACCTTATTGAGCGCTTTAAAGTATTCGGATTCGGTCACGAAATGCCGGAAAGCGTTTATAAAATCCTCGTAGAGCAGGATAAGCGCACAATGGAGAACATGACGACTCGTGATGTTTTGCGTCTTACCGTTCAATTCATTTGCTGCGTGTGGCTTATTACCGCTTTGGCAATGCACCTTGCTGCCGTAGGCCTCATCGGTTTGTCAATTATTATATTTGCCACTACTTTCTGCGGAATCACCACTGAAGAAGAGCTCGGTAAAGCTTTCGTAGAATCAATGCCATTCTGTTCCTTACTGTGCGTGTTCTTTACCGTAGTTACCATTATTTCTCAGCAGCACCTCTTCACTCCGCTTATCGAATGGGTATTGTCAACCCCTCAAAGCGCACAGCTGCCGATTTTCTATATGGCTAACGGTATCCTCTCATCCGTAAGTGATAACGTCTTCGTTGCCACTATTTACATTGAGCAGGTACACACCGCAATGCTCAACGGCATTATTTCCGGTGAACACTTTGACCATTTGGCAATTGCCATTAATACCGGTACCAACTTACCTTCTGTTGCTACCCCTAACGGTCAGGCTGCTTTCTTGTTCCTTTTAACCTCTGCCATTTCTCCGCTGATTCGTTTATCATATGTAAGAATGATGTGGATGGCTTTGCCTTACACTATAGTCCTTACTTTAGTAGGTCTCCTTGCTTCCTGGTTCCTGCTTCCGGACGCAACACAGTACATGATTGATCTTGGTTGGTTAACCTCAGGAGATATCAATCACGCAGCTGAAGTAGCAGCAGCCATGGCAGGCGGAGCTAAATAACAGAGATTGAATCTTAATTGATAAAACTTATAAGATATTTTGCGCAGGGCCGTCTTTTTTGGGCCCTGCTTGTTATTTTAGGTGTCGTTCTTGAAGGATGCGGTTTGTACTTTCAGTACGGACTAAACCTTGACCCGTGCGTAAATTGCGTTTATGAACGCGCTCTCTATCTGACATTCATCGTTGCAGGAATCATTGCTCTGATAAATCCCAAAAATCGTCTTTGGAGATTTTTAGGTGAAATCATTTTCTTCATCGGCTCACTTTTCGGAATAATGATTGCTTTTAGCCATTTGGCTGATTACACCAAAGATGGTTTTGGCGCCAGTTGTAAATTACGTGCGGATTTTCCAAGCTTTTTTAAATTAGATGAGTGGCTGCCCTGGATGTTTAAACCAACCGGTGCTTGCGTAAAGCTTGACTGGTCTTTATTTGGCTTTAATATGCCGCAATGGATTTTACTTTCCTTTGTCTGCGGCACTGTCGTAGCTCTTATATTTATCGTTACAGAACCTTTTGCGCATCGTGAAGAAAGAATGCGCTATTACTGATTATCATTACAAAGGCCGCATGATTTTTTCTATTTTATAAGAAGAAATCTCGGCCTGTTTTGTAACCGGCTCACTTAACTTAACGTTAAATAGATCTTCAAAGTTTTTTGACGTTATAGAAGCTAAATCCCGCGCTTTTACCCCCTTAATGTCCGCAGCACATTCAAGTGTATAACGAACAAAAGCCGGCTCATTTTCTACACCTCTTACCGGTACCGGAGCTAGATATGGGCAATCGGTTTCAACAAGCATCCTATCAAGAGGAACATAGCGTAAAACTTCTCTAACATTTTCACCGGCTTTAAAAGTAGCTATTCCTGAAAATGAGATATAAAAGCCCAAATCAAGACATTCTCTTGCCATTGAAATTTCATCACAAAAACAATGCATTACTCCACCGACATCGCGAGCGTTTTCACTTTTCATCAAAGATACGGTGTCGGCATGAGCTTCACGAGCATGGATTATAAGCGGAAGCTTTACCTCATTAGCAATTGCTATTTGTCGAGCAAATGAATCCAATTGTTCTTTTCTTGTTTCTAGAGCATAGTGATAGTCAAGGCCTGTCTCCCCGACTCCGACGATTCCTTTGTCTTTAAGGCAATCTTTTAACTCATCTTCAGACCAATTTTTTGCCTCTTCAAGATTTAAAGGATGAACCCCGCAAGCCTTGTAAACTTCAGTGAACGGAGCTGTAAGATCTTTCATTTCTTTATATTCTGCTGGAGTACACGCTACACATAAAAAATGTGAAACGCCGCATGCATGCGCGCGATTTACAGCATCTGCAATATTTTGCGGCCCTTTTCCTGCATAAGATAAAGAAGCTAAATGACAATGAGAATCTACTAAAAAAGTCATAATTTATACTTTGTAGTAATGTTGATACCAAGAATAAAATTTTGCTAAACCTTCTTTTAAAGGAGTTTTTGCAATGTACCCATAATCGTCTTCAAGCTTTTGAGTAGAAGCATAAGTCTGATGAACATCTCCCTTTTGCATGCGTTCCATTATGAGTTTACCCTTTCGTCCAGTAACATCCTCAAGAATCCTGACAAAATCCATTAGCTTTACAGGATGTCCACATCCTATGTTATACACATCAAAATTTTCCGAAAATTGCTTATCATCTTGCAAAATAATCGAAATTATACCGCTTACTATGTCATCAATATAAGTGAAATCACGTTGTAAATCACCATGATTAAAAAGTCTTATTTCTTTACCAGATAATAAAGCTTTCGTAAAAATAAATGGAGCCATATCCGGTCGTCCCCAAGGACCGTATACAGTAAAAAAGCGTAGACCTATACTTTTTAAATGATGAAGACTACCGTATGTATAAGCTAAGATCTCATCCATTCTTTTAGTTGCAGCATACACCGATACTTGATGCAGGTCAGAAGCATCTTCTTTAAATGGAACAATAGAACAATCACCATAAACGGAAGAAGAACTTGCAAACAACAAAAAAGGTCTTTCTTCATGCTTTAAAACTCTTATTGCCTCAAGAATATTAAAAAATCCGTTTACGTTCGTTTTTATATATTCTTCACTTTTAAGAGTAGAAAGACGAACTCCCGGAAGAGCTGCAAGATTTACTACATATGAAAAATTACCTTTTGATATAAGATTAAAAACCGCATCTTTATCACAAATATCCATACGGTAAAAGCAAAAATTATCACTTTCATATACTTTGCTTTCTAAAAATTCATCTTTGTTAATTCCTAAAGAACAAAGACGATCGTACTTTAAACTAGATTCATAGGTAATATCAGTAAAATTGTCAATTCCGCATACATGAAAATTATGCTCTAACAGTGATTTTATAAGATGCATTCCGATAAAACCGGCGCCACCAGTAACTAAAATTTTTGTAGTCATAAATTAAAAACTTACTTTCTAACTAAAACCATATTATCACCGCTAAATTGCGCACCAATCTTAATAAGCCTATCACGAAGCTTTGGATCTTGCTTAAGTGCTTTTCTTCCAATTAGCAAGTGATTGTTTTTACATTTAGAACCAAAAAGATCATTGGCTTTAATTTCTGAATATTCAAATCGTGAATTATATAGCTTCATTGTGTAAAAATTTTTTATTTCTAAGACACATACTCCATTAATTGCTTTATTTCCTTTTTCTAAAGCAAAAACAAGATATTTTACACCAATATAAGGATTTGCATCAGATAGTGAAAAAGATAAACTAAAAACAAAAACTCCGACAATTCCTCCTTGCGTTGCAAGCCATTTAAACACAGAGCCTTTTTTAAGCAAAAAATAAGATGCTAAAGTTGACAGACTGCATATAGCGGCAGAAATAACAATTTTTTCAGAATAAAAAGGAATTTCTTCCTTAAAAAGAATCACAATAGGCAGAAGAAAAAAAGAAGGCAAAGATCCAAGAAACAATAATTGCCTAACTATGGAAGAGGAAGCAGAAAAAAAATGTCCGACAAAATAAAACAATGTTGGAATCAAAGGTAATGCATATATTTCAAGTTTAGAAGAAGGAAAAGAAATTACCGTAAATACAGCAATTGAAAACGACAGAGCAAAAACAGGTTCAAGTCTAAGATTTGATGCATTAACTTTATTTAAAATAATATTTCGTATTAACTTTAAGAGACCATAAAAAGCAAAAAAGCTTATCGGTAGTGACAAATACCAAAAATGAAGTCCAAAATAATAAAAAGGACGAGGATGACCCAAATTTCCAGATAAACGTTTGGCACTTTGAGCAATAAACAGATTCTGGGCATAAGCATACCCGCCCTCATATAACACACCAAAAAGCCAAACAATTACGCATAGCAAAATAATAAAAAAGAAACTAGGCCTAAATATTTTAAAAAAAAGCTTTTGCTGTTTAAAAAACACAAGCGCGATAAAAAGAGCCACTAAAGGGAACAACAAAGCGTAAGGGCCTTTAGTGAAAATTCCCAGAAAAATAATAAAAGGAATCAAAAAGTTCCCATAAGCACTTTCTCCATATGTAATAACTTCCTTGGCTCTTTTTAAAATTAACCCAAACGCCCACAAAGTAAAAAATGTAAATAACATATCCATACGGGCAAGAAGTGCACCGCATACCCAAAATAAAGAAGAAAAAACACCTATAGCAAGAAATACTCGATTTTGTTCTGATAGTCCTTCACCAAAAAATAAATCCAAAATGTAAACAGTGAGCAAACTGGATATAAGACTAATTAGCAAAATAAAAAATGAAGTGTGTTCTGGAAAGAATTCAAGAGCTGCCATGCACCACCACAAATAAAGTGGAGGCTTATCCGCATAGGGGACTCCATTTTCAAAAAAAGTAAAAAATGTACCGCGATTTAAAGCGTCTTGTGCAATATTTAAATATTTAAGTTCATTAAGTGCATTAAGATCGCGCAGATAAATAAAAGGCAAAAGAAGTACAAAAAAAATAAATAAACAGAGAATTATTTTTCTATTAGTGTTAAATTCCACTTTCATTTTTTACTGATTTTTTCTTTTTCGATGACAAAACCAAATTTCTTACATATGTAATTATGCCGCCTATTTGCCCTAAAATAAGAACTATATCAAGACGCAGCAAACCATATATTTGCACTAATATCGCAGCGATTAAGCTTAAAACCCAAAAACTATCAGGTAATATTGAATGCTTTATTTTATACGATACATAAAGCTGATAAACAAATCGTCCTGTAAATAAAAACTGTCCGATAAAACCCAAAGCAAGTAGCCAATAAGGGATATGATTCTTATTCAGAAATATGCTTTTAAAACTATCCATATCCATAATTTCACTTGCTGTGAGAAATGCAGGAATGACTATCAGTAAAACAGCAAAAATCTTTCCCGTACGAACAAATTCTTTTTTGAGTTTCAAGTTATAACAATAGACATAATAAGAAATAAGCTGACCCAGCATAATTGCCAAATCATGTCGTAAAAAACCGTAAAAACTCATAAGTAAAGCGCCAATAAGAGACAACCACCAGAATAATGCAGGATTTACAACTTCCCGTGCCTTTTCTGACATAACCCATTGCACAAGCATTCTTGCTGCAAACAAGAACTGTGCCAATAACCCTATTAACGTATACCAGTTAATTAACGTCAATTAACGATCCTTTAAGTCGCTCTCTGCAACTGACGGTTCAATATAACGTGAACGCATCCAAACAAAAGCCAACAAATCTGCAAGACCTGAAAAAGCACGATTAGCTAAATTAAATTTAGATACGCCGTGTTTCCTTTCCTGATGTCTTACGGGAACCGTGTAAACACGATTTCCTGTCATTTTCACTAATGCAGGAAGAAAACGGTGCATTCCGGTAAATAACGGTAAACGATTTAATAATTTCGTACGACCTATTTTTAAAGGACAATTAGTATCTGAAATTCCGTCATGTGTGACTAAATTTCTAATCTTATTGGCAAGCTTTGATTGAATTTTTTTTGAAAAAGAATCGTGCCGCTTTGTTCTAATTCCGCAAATAAGTTCACCCTGATAACGATTTTTTAATAAAAGCTCAAAGTCATCTGGGAAAGTCTGCAAGTCAGCATCCATATAGCCCACCCAATCAGACTTTACTACGGAAAAACCGGCTTTAAGAGCTCCGGTAAGACCTGATCTTTTTTCTAAGGAAATATAATAAAAATCAGTAGTAGACAAACAAAATTGTTTTATTAGATTAAAAGAATTATCTGAAGATCCGTCATTTACAAAAAGAAAACATACTTTAACGCTTGATTTTTGTTTATATGAGGATAAAGCGTTAAACAGATCCTGCAAAGATTCCTGCTCGTTATAAACAGGGATCACTACGGTTAACTCATAGTCAGAGGTTTGATTCATTGCCCTAGTGCTCTGATGTTATAATGTTTTATGAACTGATGTTTATGCGAATTTTAGTCCAAATTTTCTAAAATGTGATCGCGATTCAAAAAAATTTTAAGGAGCTTTTATGGCTGAAGAAACAATTTTTACCAAAATCATTAACGGAACCATTCCTTCTAAAATTATTTATCATGATGAATTGGTTTCAGCTTTTGCAGATATCAATCCTAAAGCCGAGCATCACATCTTAATCGTCACCAACAAACCTATTCCGTCAGTTGCAAATGTAACAAAAGACGACGAACCGGCTCTTGGCAGACTTTTTACCGTCGCCCGTAAAATAGCAGAAGATTTAAATGTGAATGAAAGCGGTTATCGCCTAATCGTCAATGTCGGTAAAGACGGCGGACAGGAAGTTCCTCATATCCACATGCATCTTCTTGCAGGCGGAAAACTCGGCGGTTTAGGCTTTCCTGATAAAAAATAAAGGTCTTTTATGAAAAATAAGCGTTATATAGCATATTGCGTGCTGATATCACTTCTATCAGGATGTTCGGTTTTGGACTCAATCATTCCATCTCGGGACAGTGCGTCAAAGCCTTCTATTCCTGACGCTGTGCTTGAAGAGCATGAAGGTAAAATGCCGAGTGCCGAAAATTTACCTATATATCCTGAAAATTTAAAAGAGAAACTTGCCGTCTGCGTAGATAACATGCAAGGCAAGGCTGAAAGTGCTTTTGTAACGCTTATTGATTCAGTTATAGCGCAAAACGCCATACCTCAAAGCAACGCCGTATATTTAGCACCTTATGTTGTTGATGCAAAGTACAATGACTGCATTAATACAATTTCTGCTGATCTATACGGTATCTTAGCGCAAAACGGCTATGCCCCTGTTAAAGGAAACAGCAGCATCAGCCAAAACTCAGGCTCCAGAACTTTAATTCCGGCGCTTATAAGACATTGCCGCAGTCAAAATATTCCATATGTGGTTTTAGGCGCCATTGAAGATATCAACAAAGCTCCAAGTGCTTCCCTTAAGATAATTGACGTTAAAAGCGGAGCTATTCTTTTTAATCAGCATAAAAAATTAAACTAGTGATTACTTTAAACGATCTTACTTTAATGCGCGGTTCTAAAGTGCTTATAGAGCATGGTACCGCGCAGATTTCAGATGCTCATAAAGTCGGTATTATCGGCCGTAACGGTTGCGGAAAATCATCTTTGTTTGCTGCAATATTAGGAGATCTTGCGCCGGAACTCGGCTCTATAAACGTCCCTAAAAATATAAAAATCGCCTATGTAGAACAGCAAACTCCTGCTCTTGATATCTCTGCACTTGACTACGTCATGCAGGGAGACAAAGAGGTTATGCGACTATTTGAAGACAAAAAAAACGCACTTGAAAACGGCCACGGCGAAAAAGCAGCATTAATCGAAGATGAACTGGGAATTGCCGGAGCTTGGACACTAAAGCCTCGTTCTGAAGAACTTTTACATGGGCTTGGGTTTTCCCAAGAAGAAATTTTCCATGCCGTAAAAGAATTCTCGGGCGGATGGAGAATGCGTCTTAATCTTGCACGTGCACTTATTTTAAATTCTGATTTACTCTTGCTTGACGAACCGACAAACCACCTGGATCTTGACACGGTTCTTTTTTTAGAAAGTTATCTTAAAAGCTATAAAGGCACAATTCTATGTATATCCCATGATCGTGACTTCTTAGACTGCTTTTGTACTGATATTCTTCATTTTGAAAGCGGAAAAGTAGTCATGTATACGGGAAATTATTCTGACTACGAACGTCTAAGAGCAGAACGAATTAAAGCTGAAAAAGCCTCCAGAAAAAAGGAAGAAGCAATTCTCTCCCATATGCAGGCTTTTGTTGATCGTTTCAGGTACAAAGCAACCAAAGCAAAACAAGCGCAAAGTTTAATTAAAGCGATTAACCGTATGCAGCTTACAGCTGTTACCCAGGAAGAATCACCGTTTTCATTTTCTTTTCCTGAACCAGAAAGAACCCCTGCAGTCATCGCTTCCTTTGATAAAGTCAATGCCGGATATGACGAACAATCTCCGGTACTTAAAAATATAAATTTAAGTATCCTCTCAGGCGATCGTATCGGACTTTTAGGCAGAAACGGACAAGGTAAATCAACTTTAATTAAAACTTTATGTTCTGTTATCTCCCCGTTAAACGGAACCGTTACTTTAGGCAAAGGAATTAAAATCGGATATTTTGCCCAACATGAGCTTGAAGCGCTTAATCCTAATTTAACAGCACTGGAACATTTACAGCATCTTGACCAAAATGCAAGAGAAAAGGATTTACGTTCATTTTTAGGATCTTTTGCTTTCTCAGGAGATAAGGCAACAGCTAAAGTAAGCACGATGTCAGGCGGTGAACAAGCCAGACTCGCGCTTGCAATGATAGCCTTTGAAAAACCCAATCTTTTGCTTCTTGATGAACCGACCAATCATCTTGATCTTGAAATGCGCGAAGCATTAAGTATTGCTCTTGCCTCATATCCCGGTGCTTTAGTTCTGGTATCTCATGACCGTCATCTTCTTGAGGCTATAGCAGACAAATTATGGCTTGTGGACAATCATCAGGTATCAGAGTTTTCCGGCGATCTTGATGATTATAAAAATTATCTTGATGAACAGCGTAAACTTTTAACTCACACAGAAAATGAAGCAAAAGTAAACATCACTTTAAGCAGTAAAAGCTTCAAATCAAAAGAAGATAAAAGAAAAGAAGCGAATATTCGCGCTTTATTGCGTCCTTTAAAACAAAAAATTGAAAAAATAGAAAAAGAACTGGAAAAAATTAAAAGCAGGATGTCCGAAATCGAGGATATTCTTGCTGACAGTTCAATATATAATTCTGAACGCAAAGCAGAGCTTGAAAAGCTGCTAAAAGAAAGAGGTTCACTAATTTCCAGCCAAGAAGATCTGGAAATGAATTACCTTTTAGAGCTTGAAAATCTTGAGAATAAAGAAAAGGAGCTTCACGCATGTTAAGTTATCGTCACGGTTATCATGCAGGCAATCATGCCGATGTTTTAAAACATATGCTTTTATGTCTTACTTTACGCTTCTTAAATCAAAAAGATAAACCCTATTCCATTATTGATACCCATTCTGGTGCCGGAATTTATTCACTAAATTCAGTGTTTGCACAAAAAAATAAAGAATACCTCACGGGTCTTAATAAAGTTATAACAAACGAAAAATTACACAAGCTTATTCCTGAATATTATGAGGTCATAAAAAGCATTAATGATAAAGCCTCCAAGCTTGATTTTTATCCTGGATCTCCCCTTTTTGAATGTGCACTAAGCCGAGAAGAAGATCGACTAACATTTATCGATCTTCATCCTGCTGAAATAGAAGTCTTGAAAAAGAATTTTAATCGCGACATCCGTGTTAACATCCAAAGACGTAACGGTTTTGAAGCACTCAATGCTTTGGTTCCGCCAAGCCCTCGCCGCGGACTATGCGTTATAGATCCGTCTTATGAAGAAAAAAGCGATTATCTTGAACTTGTTAAATATATAAAAATTGCAATCAAGAAGTGGAATGTCGGCAGCTTTTTTATCTGGTATCCGGTATTAGCAAGAACAATCGACCACTCTAAAAAGTTAGTCCAGGATATCAAAAGGCTTAACCTTCCTCTTTTGCAGGCTGAATTACAAATTGAACCACAGGAAGAAGATATCGGAATGTGCGGTTCAGGAATTCTGCTTATAAATTATCCTTTTGGAATAGAAACAAAAATTGAAGAAATAATGAATGAACTTTATAAAGTTTTAGGTAATGAAGGGGCAAAAGCTAAGGTAAAAATTTTAAACGAAAAAGAATAATTAAAAACGAAGAGGGAATTCACTCATGGATATTCCCTCTTATAAACAAGGTTTATTTAATTCCAACCAGTAGCTTCACGCAATCCGTCTGCAATATCAGCAGCTGTAGGAACAACCGTAACACCGGCCTCACGCAAAGCTTTCTGCTTAGCCTGAGCAGTACCTTGACCGCCTGTAATGATAGCACCAGCATGTCCCATACGCTGACCTTGAGGGGCTGTTGAACCTGCAATGTAAGACACAACAGGCTTAGTCATATGTTCCTTAATCCACGCGGCAGCATCCTGCTCGGCAGTTCCGCCGATTTCACCGACCATCACTACAGCTTCAGTCTGAGGATCCTCTTCAAAGAGCTTTAACATATCGACAAAGTTAGAGCCCTGAATGGGATCGCCGCCGATACCAACGCATGTGGACTGTCCGAAACCGGCATCGGTAGTTTGCTTTACAGCCTCATATGTTAAAGTACCGGAGCGTGAAACAATTCCTACCTTGCCGGGAGTATGAATATATCCTGGCATAATGCCGACCTTACACTCACCGGGGGTAACGATACCAGGACAGTTAGGTCCGATTAAACGGGTCTTTCCGCTTTCACGCAAACGAGCCTTAACGCGCAGCATGTCCAAAACCGGAATACCCTCGGTAATACAGACGATAAGCTCAATACCCGCATCTATTGCTTCAAAAATGGAATCAGCAGCAAAAGGAGGCGGAACAAAGATCATTGAAGTAGTAGCTTGAGTGACTTCAACAGCCTCACGCACAGTGTTAAATACCGGCAAGCCCAAATGAGACGAACCGCCGCGACCCGGAGTAACACCGCCTACAAGTTTAGTACCATAAGCAAGGCATTGTTCAGAATGAGCCGTACCTTGAGATCCGGTAATGCCTTGGCAAATAACCTTAGTATCTTTATTAACTAAAATACTCATACATTCTCCTTATAGGAAGCGGCGCATTCTACAGCCAATTCTGCTGCCTGACGCAAATCATATGCAGGATGAATATTAAGACCGCTTTCCTTTAAGATCTTTGCTCCATCTTGAGCATGGTTGCCTTCAAGACGTACAACTACAGGCACATCGGTTCCGACTTCAGTAATTGCACCGCGAATACCTTCAGCAATTAAATCGCAGCGAACAATTCCGCCGAAAATATTAACCAAAATACATTTAACTGCAGGATCTTCTAAAATAATCTTAAAAGCTTCCATTACACGTTCGCGAGTTGCCGTACCGCCGACATCAAGGAAATTGGCAGGAGCTCCGCCTGAGCTCTTAATGATATCCATAGTTCCCATGGCAAGACCGGCACCGTTAACCAAACAGCCGATATTTCCCTCAAGAGGAACATAAGAAAATCCTGAAGCAACAGCTTTGGCAATACGCGGATCTTCTTGGCTCGGATCATCCATTTCCAAAAATTCAGGATGACGATAAAGAGCATAAGAGTCTACGTTAATCTTAGCGTCAAGGCACAATAAAGAGCCTTCTTTTGTTACAGCTAACGGATTTACTTCAACTAAAGACAGATCCTTGTCAATAAAAAGCTTGGCAATACCGACAAAAATCTTAGTAAATTCATTAACCTGCTTACCTTTAAGACCAAGCTGATAAGCAAGGGCTCGACCTTGATAAGGCAAAGGACCGGTTAACTCATCAATAGGAACTTTTAAAATTCTCTCAGGGTTTGTAGCTGCAATTTCTTCAACAGACATACCGCCAGACTCTGAAGCCATAATAGTCAAATGGGCGTTTGTTCTGTCAATGGTTGCACCGATATACAGTTCACGCATGGCTTCGGTTGCGCGTTCAATTAGGATCTTCGATACGGGTTTTCCATGAGGACCGCTTTGACGGGTAACCAAGCGGTTACCAAGCCATTTTGCGGCAAAAGCTTCAGCTTCTGCAGGGGTTTTTACAACAGCAACGCCGCCGGCCTTTCCTCGAGCTCCTGAATGCACCTGACATTTACAGACAAATGGTCCCGGAGATAATTCATATGCAGCTTTACCGATACCGGTTGTTTTGGAGCTGACTTTAAACTCCGGTACGGGCAAACCGTACGAACGAAGTAATTCTTTTGATTGATATTCGTGTAAGTTCATTTTTAAGCCTAAGGCAAAATTTCCAACACATCTTCAGTCTGGGCTGAAGAGTTATACCGCTATTGAGCACTTTATCTTACAGGAAGGTTAAGTTATTTATTATCTTTTTAAGAATTCATTCAAGAGTTCTTAAGATAACAATTCTCTCCAAGTGGAGATAACGGTATAAACAGTCAAGTTTTACAAACAACATGCCTATTAAATAACAAAAGCCCGAAAGGGTAAAGTCTCTCGGGCTAAAAAATATTTTAAATTTAGTAAGTTAAGATTTAAAACAATTAAGGGGCTTCATCAACACTTTGATTTACAAGCTTAATTGCATCTTCATTGTAGGTGATCTCTGTTAGTTTTCTTGCACCTTTATAGAGCGCATTACGCAACTCAAGACTATTAGCTTGCACCAATTGAGAGCGTAAAATCTGTTCCAAATCTTCACTTTCATTAGTGGTCGCAGCATTTGCGACTTCTTTTAATATTGCTAAAGTCGGATTGCCCTGATTTGAAGCAATGACATACCGATCCTGTCCTTCTTGAGGAATTGCAAAGACCGCCATACCAAAAGCAGGCTCAACATCAGCACTGCCGCGATTTAAAGTAATGGCAGATCTATGAACTACATGAGCAGGAACTGCAGCATTTGAATCTTTAATTACTGCTTTTGCAAAAGTATTTAAGCATGCATCCGCTTCTTTATTGGCTTTATCGTTTATAACTGCAGTAATGGCATCAGCTTTGACCTCATCAAAGGGTTTAAGCATGCTTTCATGAGATTCATATACATTCAAAACCAAAGCAGCATCATCACCGATATTAACAACGGATGAATTTACACCGGATGAAATATTCTCTTCAGAAAATGCGGCATTTTGTACCATTGAAGTATTAAGCGGCCACGGCACTTTAGTTGCACCTAATGCGACAACACCAGAGTCTGCAACTTTAACGCCCAAAGCTTCAGCAGTTACATCAAGTGAATCCGGATTTTCAAAGGACATATCAGACAAAGTTGTAACGCGTTCATTGTAAAGCTCGCGAGCTTTTGCGTCTATGCAAGCACTTTTAACCTGATCCTTTATCTCACTTAACTGAGGAATATGCTCTTTAACAATAGAGTTTAACTGTAAATAATGAGTACCGTCGGCATCAACAATCTTATCAGTATGTGCCCCGATGGTCTCCAGAGCAAATAAAGGCTCGGCAAAAAGCGGTGCTAAGGAAGCACGGGTTATTTCACCCATATCCCCGCCTACATCCTTTGTGGATAAATCATCAGAGTATTCTTTTGCAAGATCGGCAAAAGATTTTCCTGCAGCAAAGCCGTCATCAATGGCCTTAACGATTTTTTCCGCATCAGGATTGTCGCTGCGAACAATAATATGAGAAAAGCCGCGGCGTTCTGCAACCTTAAAATCTTCCTGATGTAATGTTAAATACTCATCTAACTCTGCATCACTAGGATTAATGCCCTTTTTAAGTTCGTCTACAGTCAGAAGAATATAGTTGAACTTAACGTTAGCAGGAGCCATAAAGGCATCATGATGGGCATCGTAATAAGCTTTAGCTTCATTATCATCTGCAGAGAAACCTGCACGTAAAGCGTCAAGATTAAGCTCATATAAATCTACGGTTCTGGTCTGAGTTAACAGATTCTCAAGAGCTTTTATTTCGTAGGGCAAAGGATATGAAGCAGTACGGAGGATCGGATCAGACACGGAAGTTGCCATGGCGCTGATACGCATCTGCTCACCGAAATACTCAGGATTCATGCCCATGTTACGAATAACGGCTAAATATAAATCATTATCGAATTTACCGTCTTTTTGAAATGCCGGAGTTGTACGAATCAGTTCACGTACCTGCTCATCGCCGATACGAACATTCAGATCATATACTGCGCTGTTAAAAGCTACGTTATCAATCATGCCTTCCAAAATCTGTGAACGCAAGTTGCTCACATATTGTGGATCCTCGAGCATATCGGCAAAACGTGCACCGTACATGCGCTGCATTTGTTGCGTTTGCGATGTGTACTGCTGATTCCATTCATTTGCGGTAATTTTATATTCACCTACCTCAACAGGATCGGTATTAAGACGCGGAATTAAATAACCGCCGACACCCGTAAAGATAAAAGAAAGAATAATGATCCAAAACAGGATCTTAAAAATTCTGCCTTGCGCACCTTCGCGCAATTTATCAGTTAGCATGAAAACAACTCCGCAGGTCTTCCTGCACCAAATATGCTTATCTTTATTAATGATTTATTTTAAGACAACCAGTATAGCTAATACTTAGAAACGCCTTACCGATAAGACAAAATTTTGCCTTTGTATGCCTTATTTTTGCTTAATATAGCACATATCAGCCAATGCTTAAAACTTAGAAAAAGCTCAAGACTGCAAGAAATAAAAAATCCACCTTTTACGGTGGATCTTCAAAAATAAATTTAAGCTTAAAAAATTTTAAACTTAACCGTTTACCTTATCTTTAAAAGGCTTGCCGGCTTTAAATGCAGGAACCTTAACTGCCGGGATCTTAACTTCTTCCTTGGTGCGGGGGTTGCGACCGATACGTGCGGCACGATCGCGTACCAGGAAAGTACCGAAACCGACTAAAGAAATAGAATCGCCTTTTGCAAGGGTATCTTTTACGGTTTCAAGAAAAGCGTTAAGAGCAGCAGTTGAATCTTTTAAAGAAAGTCCTGATTGTTTTGCAATGCTGCTTACGAGTTGTGATTTATTCACGACATCCACCTCAATATTATTTGGAAATGAGAAGAGCTAGAAATCTATCTTTTCCCCCCCTACAGGTTAAATCAACACCTTTAATATATACAAAATTAACGCCTTTTCTTAAAAAATGATCAAATAAGTGAGCTATCTCAATGTTTTGTATAAGATTTAACCAAATTTAGCCAAAACTTCATCTTATTTCTTTATAAACTCTATTGCTTTAACTAATAGTTCATCTTCAAGCTTATTAATTATTTTTAATAAATCATCTGCTCTGGAATCTTCTTGAAATTCAAGGGTATCAACATAATCGCGCAAATCAGGCAAAGAATTTTCAACTGTAACCGTAAGCTGCTTTAATATTTTAAGCAAAACTTCAGAAGGTTCTTGCGGCCCTGAAAGCTGAGTGGTCAATTTTTCCAAAGAGTCATATAAGCTTTTTGCAGAATTGATAATCTGTGCAGTGCGATCTGTTTGCATACTGATACCCTTTATATATCTACGCCTGCGGAATTATTTTTCCAGGCTTTTCTTCATTGGATTTACAAATTTGTTCTTTCCAAACAGTAGTCGGAATGAATGAAAAAGGATCGTTAACCAAAGCGATTTTTAAAACCTCATCGATTTTACCAACGGGAATAATTTTCATACCACGCTTAACGTTTGTGGGGATATCCCATAAATCTTTTTCATTATCTTTAGGAATTAAAGCTATTTTTATACCACCGCGTAAGGCAGCTAAAAGTTTCTCTTTAAGTCCGCCGATTGGAAGAACATCTCCGCGTAAAGTAATTTCACCTGTCATGGCGACATCAGCGCGTACCGGATTGCCGGTTATTGCAGAAACAATGGCAGTAACCATACCAACACCGGCAGACGGACCTTCTTTTGGCGTCGCGCCTTCAGGAACATGAATATGCAAGTCACATTTTTCAAAAAATTCTTTATCAAGATGCAGTAAAGAAGAGCGGGAACGCACTAAAGTCGTTGCAGCGCTGATTGATTCCTTCATTACTTCCCCAAGCTTTCCGGTAAGTAAGTGCTTGCCTTTGCCCTCATTAGCCACAGCCTCAAGCTGCAAAATGTCTCCGCCAAGCGAAGTCCAGGCAAGACCGTTCACAAGACCTACTTTATTTTCTTTAAGCTTAGAGGTGAAATCAAAGCGACGTGGTCCTAAAAGCTTCTCGATAGCTTTTACGGTGATGGTGCGTTTTCTCGGTGTTTTAGTCTTTTTTTCCGTCTTTGACATCATCATTTCTTTTACCGTTTTACGGCATAGCTCATTAATAATACGCTCAAGACCGCGAACACCTGCTTCATGGGTGTAATAACGGATTAATTCGTATATAGCCTCATCAGTAATACTGAATTCTTTATCCGTAAGCGCGGTAAGATTCATCTGTTTTTTAATTAAATGTTCTTTTGCTATATGGAATTTCTCATCTTCCGTATATGAAGACAAATCGATAATTTCCATACGGTCAAGCAAGGGCTGGGCAATATTGTAAGAGTTTGCCGTTGCAATAAAAAACACTTTGGATAAGTCGTACTCAAGCTCGACATAATTATCGGCAAAGTTTTTATTTTGCTCCGGATCCAACACCTCGAGCAATGCTGACTCCGGATCTCCATGCAAAGAACTTGAAACCTTATCTATTTCGTCAAGTAAAAATAAAGGATTATTTACTCCGACTTTGCTGATATTTTGAATTATGCGACCTGGCATTGCGCCGATATATGTACGACGATGTCCGCGAATTTCGGACTCATCATGCATACCGCCTAATGCGACACGAACATATTTACGTCCTGTAGCTTTTGCTATTGAAGCACATAAAGATGTTTTACCGATACCGGGAGGTCCCATTAAACATAAAATGCTGCCGCGATTATTATCGGTACGGCTTTGTACGGCCAAAAATTCCAAAATGCGATCTTTTACTTTTTCAAGTCCGTAATGATCGGCATCTAATACCTCACGGGCTTTTACCAGATCGGTATTTACTTCGTCTCCCTGTTCCCAAGGAATATTCAAAAGAGTATCAATATAGTTTCTGACAATAGTGCCTTCAGCGGCATTATTGTTCATTGCAGATAACTTCTTAAGCTCCTTTTCAATTTTCTTCTTAACGTTTTGAGGAGCTTTTAAATTTTTGAGCTTATCTTTATACTCGGCAATTTCATCTTCATCATCTATATCAAGATCCAGTTCATGCTTAATGGCTTTTAACTGCTCATTTAAATAATAATCTTTTTGATTTTTCTCCATGGAAAGCCTTGCTTCCTCACGGATTTTGTTATCAAGCTCTGCTTTATAAGAATAACCGTTTAAAAGAGCAATCAGAACCTTCGCTCTTTCAACGGCAGACAAAGTTTCAAGCATTTGACGCTTTTCTGCAGGATCAAGAGTCAGAACCTGACATAACATATCAGTAAGAACATTAAGTTTTTGCTGATTCTTAATGTTCTCAACCATATCATTAGGTACCGTACCGTCAATAAGCGGTCGAGCACAATTTTCAGAGTGCTGCATCGCGTATAAAAGAGCGGATTGCAAAGCATCAAGATATTCTTTTTCTAATTTCTGATCTATCTGAGGCTCTTCAAGAATTGCGATCTCCGCCTGGCGATAACGGATTTTAGGATCATCGATAATATTTAACAGCTTAATACGCTTAAAACCGTAAATAAGGCTGCGGTAATTATCAGGGATACGGCTGTCACCTGATAAAACGTGACATAAAACGCCAATTTTCTGTAAACGGTCTGAAGATGGAGCTTCATCAGTATCAAACAGCTGACAAAAAATAGCTATTTCGCGGCTATCTGATTCTATTGCTGCTTTAAAAGCTTCAATTGACTGATCGCGTGCAGCAATAATCTGTACATTTGAATGCGGAGTAATAGTTAATCCGCGTAAAGTAATTAAAGGAAGAATTTTAAATTCATTAACTTGTTTGTCGGACATACTTTTTATCTCTAACTTATAAATTTATATCTTACCTAAACTGAATATTTATTATGTACTGCAAGTGATATATATGGACGAAAAGACAAAATTCAAGAAGGGAGAAATCGCGATCTTTTATCAGATCGCGATCTGAAAATTAACAAGCAGCTTCGTTTGCCGGCAGGGTCTTTTTAATGACCTTAGGCTCAAGCTGTTCTTTTACCGTTTGCTCATCAACGATAATTTTAGCTACATCATTTACTGAAGGAATATCATACATCGTATTTAACAATAATCCCTCAACTACTGAGCGCAAGCCTCTGGCACCTGTGTGTCGTTTAATAGCAATATCGGCAATTGCCTTCAAAGCTTCTTCTGTAAATTCAAGCTCGACTCCTTCATAACGAAGCATAGTCTCAAACTGACGAACTACAGCATTTTTCGGCTCACGAAGAACTCTAACCAAAGAATCGCGATCCAACTCGGATAAAGCGGTAATCACCGGCATACGGCCGACAAATTCTGGAATAATACCGAATTTAACCAAATCATCAGGCTCAACCTTACGATATTTTTCAGTAAGAGTCAGCTTATCGTTCTCACCTAAAACCTCCGCACCAAAGCCAATACCTGAATTCTTTGAAACACGTTTTTCGACAATCTTATCCAGACCGTCAAAAGCGCCGCCGCAAATAAATAAAATCTGTGAAGTATCAACTTCAATCATTTGCTGCTGCGGATGCTTTCTTCCACCCTGCGGAGGAATTGATGCTACAGTACCCTCAACAAGCTTGAGTAGTGCCTGCTGAACACCTTCTCCTGACACATCTCTTGTAATAGAGGGGTTCTCGGATTTTCTGGCGATTTTATCAATTTCATCAATATAGACGATGCCGCGTTTTGCTTTTTCTACATTGTAATCGCAGCTTTGCAAAAGGCGGACAATAACATTTTCGACATCTTCGCCCACATATCCGGCCTCTGTTAATGTTGTGGCATCGGACATGGCAAAAGGAACATTTAAAAATTTTGCTAAAGTCTGAACAAGCAATGTTTTACCGGATCCGGTAGGACCAATCAGCAAAATATTAGATTTACCAAGCTCAACATCACTGTTATCCATTGAGTGCTTTAAGCGCTTGTAATGATTATATACTGCTACAGAAAGAACTTTTTTAGCTTCATCCTGACCAATAACATAGTCATCCAAATGACGAGTAAGCTCATGCGGAGTTGGAATATTCTCCAAATCCAAACCGGCGTTTTCTACTGCAGACGGAACATCTGCTATAACGCCTTTCTGCTTTAAGATTTCATTACAATGCTGAACGCATTCTGAACAAATACAGTTACCGCTGCTTGCCTGAATCAAAGTTCTGGTTTTTGATGAAGGTTTACCGCAAAAAAGGCATACTGATTTGCCGGGATTTTTAGTATCAGACATTTTTCTTAACTAATAACTAATTGGAAATTTCATCTCGACTGGTAATCACGCGATCAATAAGACCATAAGCTAATGCCTCATCGGCACTCATGAAATTATCACGATCGCAATCCTGCATTACCTCGTCAACGCTCTTGCCTGTATGCTTAGCTAAAAGCTCAGTCAAAGTTCGTTTAACGCGCTCAGTCTCTCTTGCATGAATCATAATGTCAGAAGCCTGACCTTTAAAGCCGCCTAAAGGCTGATGAATCATAATGCGCGAATGAGGAAGAGCAAAACGCTTGCCGGGAGCTCCTCCTGCTAAAAGAAAAGATCCCATTGAACAGGCCTGCCCCATGCATAAAGTGCACACATCAGGCTTAATATATTGCATGGTGTCATAAATGGCCATACCTGCGGTAACAACTCCGCCCGGTGAATTGATGTAAAGATAAATATCTTTATCCGGATCATCTGATTCAAGGAACAACAACTGAGCGACGATCAAATCAGCCATGTGATCTTCGACCTCGCCGGTCATAAAAATCACACGTTCTTTTAACAGTCTTGAGTAAATGTCAAATGAACGTTCACCTCTGGCCGTTTGTTCAATAACCATCGGCACTAATGTAGATGCCATGATTTCTCCTTAAAGGACGATCATATAAGTTAAACAAACCTGTTTACGGTATATCACGCAAACAGGTTTAAAGGCAAAAACTGCCTTATCAAATTTATAATCAGTATCAGAAATTCTTAAAAGATCCCCTTCTATCATGAGAGGATCTTTTTACAAAATTACTGCTGATTCGGTCCGATGAGCTCTTTGAAGGACTTCTTAACGTCAGTTACCTGAGCGCCTGCAAGAATTGCCTTGACAACATCATCTTCAAAGGATTTGTTCATAATATAGCTCATCTGCTGCTTGTCGGCACGAAGCTGCTTGATAACCTCTTCAGGATTCTCATAAGCATCGGCAATCATAGCAAGATTTTCATTTACGGTTGCATCATCTGCCTTCTCAAGCTTCAAATCAGCAACGATAGCACGAATAGCATAGCCTAAACGGGCATCATGAAGAGCTTCTTCCTGGAATACTTCATCCTTAAGCTCAGGCAAACGAGTCATTCCGTATCTGCGGAAATTAGCCTCGGTACGCTCACGTAAACGCTTAATCTCTGCGTCAACAGCAGCCTTAGGAACATCAAATTCGCCATACTGTTTGCTGACTGCCTCATAAACGTTGGAAGCATTCTTCTGGGTTACGGCGCGCTTTAATTCACGCTCCATGTTACGGCGCAAATCTTTACGGAAGGTTTCCATTGAACCGTCTTTTACACCGAAGAGCTTAACAAAATCTTCGTTAACTTCCGGAAGAACCTGCTCAGAAACAGAATTTACGGTAATATCAAACTCTGCATCTTTACCCTTTAAATTCTCTGCATGATAATCTTCAGGGAATTTAACCTGAATAGTGAATTTATCACCGGCTTTGTGACCTACGATCTGCTCTGAGAAACCAGGGATCATACGGCCGCTGCCTAAATGCAATGAAAAATCTTCTGCTTTGCCGCCTTCAAAAGGAGCACCGTCTACACGGCCTTCAAAGTCGATTTTAACAAGGCTGTCTTTATTTGCCTCACCGTCGTCAACGACTTTCCACTTGGCCTGCTGCTGACGAAGAGTCTCAATCATGTCATTGATATCATCTTCAGTAATCTCAGCATTGACTTTTTCAATTTGAAGCTCGGAAAGCGGTTTTACGGCAACTTCAGGAGAAACTTCGCAGGCTGCTTCATAAACGAAGTCCTGACCGAGATCGCAGGTCTTAATTGTAATCTCAGGCATGCCCGGAACATCAAGATTGTTTTCCTGTAAAGCCTTAACGAGAGAGGAATTAATAACAGCAGAAGAAGCTTCTCCGATAATATTAGCGCCATAATACTTCTCTAATACGGAAGTAGGAACATGACCCTTACGGAAACCGTCAATGCGAGCGGTCTTAGCGACTTTGCGTAATTCCTGAGTATATGCCTTTTTGAACTCTTCTGCCGGAACAGTTACGGAAACAAGGCGTTTTAAACCTTCTTTGTTCTCGATTGAAACCTGCATCTTTTACCTCTATAGGTTGCAGTAACTAACTAAAATAATAAAAAATCTTTGACGCTGCGATAAAAACCGTGCAAAGCGTCGTTAAAACTTATGCATTATATAAAAGATTAGATTATCCTATCAAGATAAAAACACCACGTTAATTTAACGTATGCTTCCAATTTAGGATAAAAATATGGCTGGATCTGCTTATCTTGGAGTAATTGAAGGCTTTTTCGGTAAAAGCTACGGATATACTAAAAGATCACACCTTCTGGACTTTCTTCACAAAAATAATTACTCATTTTATATTTATGCTCCCAAAGAAGACAAAGCTCTGCGCTCAGATCTAAGTGAAAGCATGCCTGAATCGACAATTTCAGAATTATCCTTTCTCGGACAAAAAAGCAGAATTTTAAACATTGATTTCGGTATCGGCATAAGCCCGCTTAATCTTAGTTCATCATTTGACTCATTAAGAAATAAACTTCTGCAAAGAATCGACAGCTACACCAAAAGAACAAATTCAGTAATACTTGCCCTGCTTTTTGATGACGTGAAGCTTGAAGATCCGCATATTGGCTTTTTACAAAATAAGATCATAAAAGATGTTTACGATAATATGCCGTCAAGAATAAAACGACTTATTGTTTGTCCTTCTTATTATTCTGAGGATCCGATTTTGGATCGTGTCTTCGGTAAAAGATCCGAGCATTATTTTACTGAACTGACTGCAAGTCTGCCTTCTGATATTGATATTTTTTGGACAGGACCTAAAGTGCTGTCTCAAGACATAACTGAAAATGATATTTTAAGAGCAACAGAACTTTTAGGCAGAAAACCGTTTATTTGGGATAATTACCCAGTAAACGACGGAAAAAATATAGCGGACTTTTTATTTCTTTCTGCGTTTAAAGGAAGAAGAAATCTTTTAGGCAAAATAGAGGGTCATGCTGTAAACCCAATGCTCGAAATGTACTTAAGTTATCCAGCATTAACAACTTTGCCTTTAATTTACAAAAACCTCTCGGACAGCGCAATCAAAGACGCATGGTTAAAATGCTTAAACGATATTTTTAAAGATAAAACAAAACTCAT
>NZ_CAJKVK010000010.1 GCF_905203285.1 uncultured Succinatimonas sp. | reverse complement strand
CTTAAAAAAGATTGTAAAAATTATAAAAATCGGGATAATATATAAAAGATATAACTTGTTATTATTTATTCTAATTTCTTATGAAGTCTTCCCGTATTATTTGTATCGCTGCCGTTTGTGCTTTGCTTTTTCACACAGGCTGCACTAATTCTGTCTTCGCTAATGTCGGCAGATATGAATCTACGCATCAGATCCAGCAAGCCGCTAAAGGACAGGATGCTCACTATAAAAAATTCGGGAAGCTTAAGGTAAGCGAAAAAGAATTATTGCGTACCGCATATCGTTATATCGGTGTTCCTTATCGCTGGGGCGGTACTACTCCGCGCGGATTTGACTGCTCGGGGTTTGTTACTTATGTCTTTAAGAAATTTAATGTAAAAGTACCGCGTACTTCTGCCGCACAATATGATTCTTCACGCAGAATTAAAGATAAAAGACAGTTAAAAGTAGGTGACTTGGTATTCTTTAGCGGACGGCGTATTTCACAGCGCATCGGTCATGTAGGCATCGTTTCTAAAGTAAATCCTAAAACCGGAACTTTTGCTTTTATCCATTCAGCACAAACCGGTGTTCAAGAAACCTCTTCCGAGAATCCATATTATAAAAGACGCTATTTAAAAGCTTGTGCAGGTCCCTTAAGATAAAAAAACGGCAGGTCATAAAACCTGCCGTAATCATATCGGGAAAGTAAAAATGAAAAAGTCTTAAAATCCGGGAAACTCGTGCTTAAAAATCTTTAAATTCAGCAATCTCTTTTCTAGATTTCTCAACATTCAATCCTTGGACGGCATTATCGAATTTTAGTTCCCCTTTTTTGTTTAAATTTTTCTTAAAAATTTCTCCGCGTTTGGTGCAGTAATCACATCTGCTGTCAGAAAGTGCTTTTTTAAAATTCGGATGCCTTTTGGCAGGTTCCAAAGGTGTTTGCGTCACGACGGAAAAATCAGGATCAATATTCATATCGGGATCTATAGGATCGGTAATCGGAAAGTCAGTACTTAAGGTTCCGCCTTTTATCGTATATGTGTAATTAGAAGAAGAGCCTTCTTTAGATTCTAAAGTTATGTAGTAGAAATTAGGCTTTTCCGAACTTTTGGTTATCTTTACGACAAGATTTAAATCATCAATACTGTCACCTTCACAAAGAGGAAGTTTATCCAGGTTTGAGATTATTTCACCAGGTGAAAAATTAAAGTCAGCGCCTTGCCCTAAAGTGATATCGCTGATAACTATTTCTCCTAAGTCCTTAGGGGTTACCGTTACCTTAGCGGTCGCTGCAAAACTCTTTTGTCCGTTATCGCTTATAAAATAAAATTTATCCGTATCAGCGCTTAAGTCTATGTCATAAGAACCGACATTTTTAATATTGGAATGATTGGCTTCTATATAGTCTCCCGCATTAAAACCGGGAGCGCTGGCCAAATCCTGATAGGTATGATTTTTACCGTCATATTCAATAACGTAATCTTCAACAAAATAAGGAGTTAAAAATCCCGAAAGTTCAGCTGAGCTTTTATCTTTATTAATTACAAAAGCATCAAGCATAATATCTTTGTCGGTTGATTTTTCTTCTGTGTTTTTAATTCCTTCGCTAATTGTTGATGCTATGGAAGTATCGCTGTTATTTTTACCTATAGCCGCGATTTTTAAATCACTGTTATATGAATTTCCGCTTACTAGTCCGTAAGTTTCAATTGAACCTGATGCACTTCCTAAAACCGAGCCTAAATAAAGATTTTCTTTATTAAGAAGAAGTTCTGTATCTTTGGCAAAAGAAGAAATAATGTTAGTGAATTTGTTGCTACCCTCGGCACTGCCTGCTAATGCTCCTACATTTATCGTATTGTTTAAATAAGAAGGATTTTCAAAACTTACTTTAAAGTTTTCAACGCTAATGTTTTCAAGGGTGCTGTTATTTATTATTCCGGCAAGCGCTCCTATATTTTTACTTATATTATTTCCTGAAACATGGATTGAGCTGTCGCTAATCTTTAAATTTTTGACTGTGGCATTATCAAGTTCTGCGAATAATCCAAGATTTGGATATTGAAATAAATTTTGATCATAGTTGTAACTAATATTGTAAGAAAGTTTATTAAAAGCCCCATCTAAATTACCTTCAAATTGATTAGCTGCTGAAATTGGATATTCTAAATTTTCTAATTTAATATTATTAGTTAACCAATAATCACCATTCAGATCCTCAAAGATTTTTTTAAATTCATCAGCTGTTGAAATTGCTATTTCTCCAGAATGATCGATAAGACCTTCCTCTTTAGACAGATTAAAATCCTTTTCAAGATTAAGTTTGGCTTTTGCTCCTATATCAATGCGTTTGGTTGAACTTTTAAGTTTGATTTCATTACCGTTTACCAAGTGCTGCAGTCTCTGTTTGCCTGCGAAATTTTTTATGTCTTCGGCAGCTTTGATAATAATTTGTCCGCCGTCAATGATAAGGTTGTTGGTTTTGATTGTAGAAAGAGCGGTAACTTTACCCATACCTTTTCCGGTTATTTCAATGACGCCGTTTTGCGTAAAGTTTTCAATCATTTTGTCATTGAATTTTGCCGTTGAAACACCGAACGTGGGAACGGCTACGTTTGATCCTGAGGCAAGAGTCACTCCGTTAGGATTAACGATAAAAACTTTGCCGCCACCTGACAGATTTCCTTCTATCAAAGTGCTTTTTGAGCTTTTTACCAAATTAAGGTAATTGTTTTTATCAAAATTTACGTTTCCGTCTTTTCCGATATCAAAGCCGTTCCATTTAATAACGTTGTTTAAGTCTTGTGATGAAATATTAAGAGTATTGCCTTGGTTGGCAATTGAGCCGTTTCCTTTAATAAATTCTCCGCCATGGGGTAAGGTTGCGGCAAAACTAAAAGACGGGATCAGCAAGAATGCTAAGATAAATTTATTGAGATTTTTCATGAAAGCTCCTTAGTTAAAAAAGTCATAACCTACGCGAAAGAAAATTTGACTGTCATCGCAGTCTTTATAAGGTTTGTTGCCGATGACGGTCGACAAATCCAATGAACTGAAAAAACCGTGGTATTTAAGCTCGGCAGACAATCCGGCACCGTATATATCCACATATTTAAAATTTCGGGATTTGACTACGGCAGCGTCAAAATGCGGCTTAAAGGAAAGATTTAGGCTTTTAAAAGGGGAAACGGAAAGTGATAGGGAAGATAAAGCGCCGAAGTCACCTGATGCCGTTGACGGATCATAAGCTGACACCGCGTTAGCTCCACTTGCTGAGAATTGCTCCGACCCTTCAAGCGCGGTTGATGCCAGCTGTAATTCGTTGCGCAGTTCCACTGCTGTAACTTCATTGAATCTGTACCCGGCGTTTATTCCGAAATTGCCGATGACAAAAGATCCGTCATTTATTACGTTGTAATCGTCATCGGCATAAAGGCGGCCTAAAGTAGCTTTGGCAAATCCTGATAAGAAAAAGCGTTCGTCTTTATGTTCAAAAGCAAGAGTTCCGTAAGCTGCGGTAGAGTGCTTTTTGAACTTTAAATCGAAGTTTGTAAATTCGTCTTTAAGATCGCGGTATCTTGCTCCTAAAAGAAAATCGATTTTGGCGCTGTTGCTTCTATAAACGGGCTCCTTTAAGTACATCTCATATGTTTGTGCCGTTCCCTTGGCTCCTAGTGCTGCATATTCTTTTCCAAGTTCATAATCGCTTAAGCATACGTTGACGCCTAAAACCGTGGGATGTGAGTTTAAAGGAAATTCATAAGTAAGTGAGTAGTTATTCTGTTTTTGGGAAGATCGGGCGTAAAACAAGGACAGATTATCGGCATTTGCTGTAAGACTGTTTACTTTTATCACACCGCCTAAACGATATTTGCCTGAAGCGTTCGTTCCGTGATTATCCGAAAAGGCAAGAAAATCTATTTTGTTTTTAGGCTGAACGTTTATATGCAGATTATCAAGATAATTTTCATTATCGGTGTTGAATTCGGCTTTAAGGTTAAAGCTTCCTAAATCTGAGAGCTTTAACAGATACGAGCTGATATCATCAAGATTAAGTGCATTATCTTCAAGCTTTTTAAGCCTATAAAAAAGCCTTTCTTCCGCTCCTTTTCTTAAGTAGTCGCGATCGTTTTTGATAATTACGCGGTTAAGGTGCGGCGTTAATACTTCAACATTTAATATTCCATGGTTTATCGTTTGTTCGGGGATGACGGCAAGAGAGCCCGGGTAGCCGTTGTCACGATAATAGACGGATACTTCATTGATGATTTGCTGTAAAAGTTCGGCACTTATGTTTTTACCGATAAAATTTTTAAGAACATCTTTAAGTTTTGCGGGATTGACGCTGCCTTGCGATCGTACCTGAATGTCTTCTAAATGAAAGGATTGGGCGTAGCCTGAAAAACTGCAGGCAAGAGCGCTTACAAAAGCAAGAGTTTTAAATAACGTTTTGTGCATGGTTTTGAGCTCTTAATTGTTATTGTTAAAAGAGCTGCTATTGTTACAAAACTTTAAAAACGCTAAGGCCGTAAACACTGCAAATTGCACACAACGTGTTAACGGAGCCGATATATAAGTGGCAAAATTTTTGGGGATGCGTAAAAAAATCTTTTTTTAGATGATTTTTAGAGAGGTAAAAATAACGCAGCCTGTCATGTGACAGGCTGCATTTAAATTATTTATCTGGCTGTTGCTGCTGGAAGAATAAAACTTCTCTTCTATCTCTTTGTCTTCGTTTAGCAAGCTTCTGTGTCAGGTAGCGGCGACGTCTGCGATTTAATGTCGCTACCTTGCGAAAACTGTGAGCTCCTGCTTTCACTTTTTACTTCTCCTTCTAGAAAATAGAATCTTCACTGATATTGCTGGTATTTACGCCGGTATTTTCAACCGCCTGTCCCGTAGGCTGTTGGGATACGACGAATGTTCCAGGCAGTACGTAATCTTTTACGCCGTTGTACGTCTGCATTGTAACCTCTTTGGGTTTGTCAATTAGTGCAGGCGGTACGTTTTTATCCTGTGCACGTTTGAAAAATTCAGTAAAGATCGGTAATGCAGTATATGCGCCGCCTTCAGGACCTGCATAACTGTGGCCTAAGTTGCGGCTGTCATCAAATCCCACCCAGGCAGTAGCAACCAAATTGCCGTTAAATCCCGAGAACCACGCGTCGTGAATATCATTGGTGGTTCCGGTTTTGCCGTGCAGATCGGTTCTGCCGGTATAGCGGGCGGCACGGTTGCCGGTACCGCCGAAATGATGACCGATTCCGGTACCGCCGTAGATAACCGAGCGCATCAAATCCGAGACTATAAAGGCATGTCCGTGCGACAGTACCTGTTCGGCGCTGTTCTCGGGCACTTCTACGTCTTCTTTATATTTTAATGCGATGTCATTGACTACAGTGTCAGGGAAATTAGGATCGGCAATTTTAGGATTTGCCTCATAAATAACCTGACCATCTTTTTCAATGCGGGACACAAGGTAAGGTTTGACTTTGTAGCCGCCGTTGGCAAAGACGGAGAAAGCGCTGACAAGCTGCAGCGGCGACATTTCAACCACGCCTAAAGCCATGGAAGTAACTTGCTGGGATTTAGGTACTTCAATGCCGAATTTTTTAACGTGTTCGACGGTTGAGTCAATGCCAACTTTGTTGATGAGCTTAATTGAAATGATGTTTTTGGAACGGGCAAGACCTTCGCGCAGTGTCATGACGCCGTCATAGCGGTTAGGAGTGTTTTTAGGTTCCCACCAGGTACGAGATCCCGGCTCCCACATTTTAAGCGGAGCGTCAACTAATGTGGAGTTGACGGCAATGCCTTTGGCAACCGCGGCCGAATACAAGAAAGGTTTGAAGTTTGAACCGGTTTGACGAATGGATTGGACTACGCGATTGAATTTGCTCTTATTAAAATCATATCCGCCGACCATGGCAGCGATGGCGCCGTCTCTCGGACGCAGCGCGACTAAAGCGGCTTCGGCGTCGGGGATCTGCGATAAGCGCAGCTTTCCGTCATCGGTGACATAGGTATAGACAAGATCTCCTGCGCTTAAAAAATCAGACGGTTTGCGCGGAGCTGCGCCTTGGCGCTTGTCATTGATAAAACGGCGCGCCCATTTCATTCCGTCCCAGGGAATGGTTTCGGCAAAACCGTTTTTACGCATGATTTGCGCAGTACGCTTTTTATCGTCAATCTTGGTTACGACACCGGGATGCACATAGTTGTACACATCGTTTTGTGCAAGAAGCTTTTTGATGTTTTCTTCGGTAACTTCAAAATCTTCAATGTTGCGTACGTTGATGCTGGCTTTACGGTAGCCGTGACGCTGATCGTAATTGCTAAGACCTTTGAATACGGCATACTGAGCTGCTATCTGATCTTTTGAATTTACGGTGGTATAGATGCGAAGACCTGCGGTGTACGCGTCATCTCCGTATTTTTCAAGGGCAAATTGTCTTGCCTCTTCGGCTACGTATTGAGCGTTAAGCTCAATTGGTGCGCCGTGGAAAACGGCACCTGAAGGTTCGTTATCGGCAGCTTCGTATTCTTCTTGCGTAATGTACCCAAGCTCAAGCATGCGGCCTAAGACCAGATGACGGCGATCTTTGGCGCGAATTGGGCTTGTTATGGGGTTTAAAGTCGAAGGGGCTTTAGGCAGACCTGCAATGGTGGCGATTTCACCTAAAGTAAGATCTTTAAGTTCTTTTCCGTAATAGACGTAAGCTGCGGCGGCAACACCGTATGAACGGTGGCCTAAAGCGATTTTGTTTAAGTAAAGCTCTAAGATTTCATCTTTAGAGAGAACCTGTTCAATTCGCCATGAAATAAAGATTTCTTTTAATTTACGCTTAATGGTTTTTTCTCGAGTTAAAAAGAAATTGCGGGCAACCTGCTGGGTGATGGTACTGGCGCCTTGGGTTGCGGAGGCGTTGCTTATGGATACGACGGCGGCACGGATGATGCCAATCGGATCAATGCCTGAATGTTCGTAAAATCTTGAATCCTCAATGGCAAGGAATGCCTGCTGCATTTTTACCGGGATATCTTTGATATCGACTGGGATACGTTTGTTTTCCCCGAATTCACCGATTAAAAGACCGTCGGCGGTAAAGATTTGCATCGGGGTTTCAAAGGTTACATTCTTTAATTCTTCAACGTCAGGCATCTCTCCTAAAGTATTATAGTAAATGCCGGCAACCGCTCCGCCGGCTAATGCAATGCATAAAAGAGATGACCAAAAGAATCCACGGATGATGCGTAAAATCACTGCATACCTCTATTCTTTTTTAAGCAATAGCGTATATTTTACCAAAAAAACAAGTGTCAAATACCAAGTACTTTAGGCTAAGACCCTTATCTATATGTCGTTTTAAGACGCATGTTTTTTTGCAATGCATAGCGCTCTAACGCTTTGAACCGGTTTTACAGCTGATAAAGCGGTAACTGTTAATATAAGAAAGTTATATTTTGGGGGCTCTTAAATAATGTCTTTTTTTAAGCTTATAAGTAAAGCCTGATACGGGCTTGATTGTGTCTTAAGTGATTATCCGTATTTTTTAACCGGTAATGGGCATCTGCTATCGTAAAAAGAAAAGACCCTTAAATCGTGTTATGCTTAACCATTGTTTTAATGGAATTTGATTTAAGAATAACAGACTTATCTTAAATAAGATATTCGGAGATAAAGATGCCTCTATGCCTGGAGCGTCCGCTTATTTTGGTCGGTCCCATGGGATCGGGAAAAACCACGGTAGGTCGAGCACTAAACAGATTAACTTCTTTGCCGCTAATCGACCTTGATGAAGAAATCGTTAAATTTAACGGTATGTCCATTCCTGAAATTTTTAAGAATTTTGGTGAAAGCGGTTTTCGTGAAAGAGAAACGGCCGTATTGAAAACCTATATCCATGAAAAAGCCGTTTTATCTTCCGGCGGCGGCATTATTACCGTTGAAGAGAATCGTAAATTGATTAAAGAAAACTGCATTTGCGTATTTTTGGACACAAGTCCTTTAGTGCAGTTTAAAAGAACCGAGCACGACAACAACCGCCCGATGATCGATACGGAAGACAGACTTGCGCGGCTTGAAAATTTATACGCCAAAAGATTGCCTTTTTATAAAGAAGTTGCCGATTTTACGGTAAATACCGATGAATTGGGACCTAAGAAGCTTGCTGTCTTAATTGATGAGTTTTTAGAAAACAGATGATTAGGATTATTGTATGCAGATTTTGAATGTTGATTTAAAAGAGCGTTCTTATCCGATTTATATCGGTGAAGATTTAAATTACGGTCAATTGTGCAGAAAAGCGCTGCCTAAATGTCAGGATGTGATGATCGTAAGCAATGAAACCATCGCTCCTTTATATTTGGATAAGTGCCGCGCCTCTTTAGAAGAGGCGGGATTTAAAGTTGCAACCTGCATTTTACCTGACGGGGAGTGCTATAAAACCGTTGATTCATATATGCAGATCATGACTGCATTACTTTCGGCATCTTTCGGTCGTGATTGCGCTTTAATCGCGTTAGGCGGCGGAGTTGTCGGAGATATGACGGGGTTTGCCGCGGCAACTTATCAGCGTGGCGTTCCTTACGTGCAGATGCCTACCACTTTGCTTGCCATGGTGGATTCTTCCGTCGGCGGTAAAACCGCCATCAATCATCCGCAGGGCAAAAACATGATCGGCGCTTTCTATCAGCCTAAGGCCGTGATTGCCGATATCAATACGCTTAAATCGCTGCCCGAGAAAGAAAGAGCGGCAGGGCTTGCTGAGGTGATTAAAGCCGGAATCATCATTGACGGGGAGTTTTTTAAATTCCTTGAGGATAATGCCGATAAACTGCTTTCTTTTGACGTTCCGCTGCTTGAGCAGATCGTTTATCGCTGCTGTGAGATTAAAGCTAAAGTCGTAGCCATGGATGAAAGGGAAGGCGGAATTCGTGCGCTTTTAAATTTAGGTCATACTTTCGGGCATGCTATTGAAGCGTTTTTAGGTTTCGGTACCTGGCTTCATGGCGAGGCTGTGGCGGCAGGAACGGTGATTGCCGCCAAAGTTGCTAAGGATAAAGGTCTTATAGGTGATGACGAGGTAAAACGCATTTCAGCTTTGCTTGACAAAGCCAAGCTTCCTATCGATTTCCCTAAAAACATGACCGGCAGTGATTTCATGCGTTTGATGCGCCATGATAAGAAAGTCAAATCAGGACACATTCGTTACGTACTGCCTACAGCCATCGGTAAAAGCGCGGTTTTTTCTGATTTATCCGATGATTACGTAATGCAACTTTTAGAAACAATGCGCTAAAATTCTCGATATCAAAGCAGTAAAAGAAAAGGGTAGTAGCATGGAGAACATTGTTGAATTACAAAGTCAGCAAGAGTTGGCGCAAAGAATAATCAGAAAACTCTCCGGTATTGAGCCGGTTGTTCTTCTGTGCGGAGAGACAGGCTCCGGCCGATCGACTATCTGCCATTTGGCAGCGGAAATTGCCGATGACAAGATGCAGGTAATTTTCCTGCCGTGCAATTCTTCTTTAAGTAAGGAAAATTTACGTGAGCTTTTACTGCAGCAGCTGTTTCCTGAAGAAAACGTCGCCTGCAACTATCCTTTGACTGAAACTTTGCTTAAAGTCGATGTCACGAATTTAAAGGCTTTAATTATCGCCGATGATATCGATGACGTGCCTTTGGAGTTTTTGCGCGAAGTAAATACTTTGGTTGAAGAACTTTCAGGCAAGCTTTTGTTTTTAGGCGTATGCGCAGCTGAAAGCGCCAAAGCCGCAAGCACGATTTTCAACGTGGAGCCCATTGAGGTGCCGCCTCTTGATTATAAAGAGTGCATTTTCTTAAGCCGTGAGTACCTTGCAAGTCAGAACAAGATGGAGGTTTTTGAAGGTCATTGGGATAAGCTTCCTACGTTGTTTAAAAGTAAGATTTATACGCCCGCTGCCGTATTTGCAACCGTTGACGGTTTTGATGAAGATTCTGTCGCAAAAACAGGGCGCGAACGCTTTAGCGCTGATGAAAGTGCCGTAAGAAAAGACGAGAACACTGCAAAATCAAGCAGTAAATGGCCGTATCTTTTATTGCTTGCCGCTTTAGTTGGCGGCGGGGCTTATTACTTTATGGATAAAGATGAAACTAAGCCGCAGGTATCCGTCGTAGAAGAGGAAAAGGTCCCAGAAGCTACCGTTGATGCCGGAGCTTTAAACGAAAAGATAGATGAAGGCATTGAAGTTGAAGGTAAGGATTCTCAGCTGCAAAATGAGTTGGTAATTTCAGGTGACGCGCTTGAAAAGATTGAAGAATCTTCAAGTAATAAAGCTTCTATAAATACTTCACCCAAAAATGACGACGCTACGGCGTCAGGTGACGGGACCTCTGCCGTATCTTCTAAAGAAATTTCTGCCGCCGTTACCGGTGGTGAGAAAGAAGGAAATCAAAAAGACACTGCTAAAGACAGCTCTTCTAGCGATAGCGTAAGCTCCGGAGATGATAAGGCGGAACCTGTTCCTGCCAAGCAAGAGAGCAGCGAGGTTTCTTTACCTGAAAAAGAATCTGACGATGTCAAGAAACCTATTGCAGCTGATAACGCAGCTCAAGATGGAGCCTTGCCTGCAGAGAAAGCCGATGCTGTTTTGCAGCAGGTAAAAGATGAAGTTGCGAAGACTTCTCAAAGCGCCGTGTCTCAGGCCGCTTCCGCAGCTTTACCGGCAGTTTCCGCCGTGACTTCAAAGGCACAAGATGCTGTAGAACAGGTTAAACAGGAAGTAAAAGAGACTCAATCTGCAATTAAAGAAAAGGTTGATGATGGCGTACAAAAAGTCGATGACTTTAAGGATGAAATCAATAAGGAAGTTAAAGAAGTTTCATCTGTTTTAGATCAAGAGGAAAAGACGCAAGTTTCAGTTCCTGCCCTGGAGGATAAATCTCAAAACCTCGGCAAGGAAGAAAGCGCTTTAATAGAGGAAAAAGATAATTTATTAAATAATGAAAAGGCAGCTCCCGAGAATTTAGTAAAAGAGGTCAAAGATGAGATAAAGCCTGAGCCCGAGGTTTGTCCTGAAACCACCTCCCCTGCCGAGGCGGGAAATGAGGCTTTAGAAAAAACTGCCGGTGCTTCCCATGTCATTGACAGAAGCGAGGTAAAACACCGCGTTTCTCAAACAGGTCCCGTTAAGGCCGTCATTACTTCCTCAAATAAAAACGTACAAGCAAAAAAAAGAGTTCCTGCAATAGATAAAACTTTACGCTTTGACCGGATCCCTTTTACCGGTGAAGCAATTCCCGGAGCCGTTGCCGAAATCGCGCTTAAAGATAATTCCCATTACACGGTTCAGGTTGTAAGCGCTTATTCACGCGCGCGTGCCGTTGAAGTTTCAGCAGGAGTCAAAGGCCGCTATTGGATCTATGAAACCGTAAGAAATAATCGTCCATGGTATGTGCTTATAAACGGCGATTATTCTTCAGCCTCCGAGGCGCAGGCAGCCGTGAACCGTTTGCCGCGTGCGCTTAAGGCAAGCGGACCTTTTGTTAAAAAGTTTTCTCAAGTTAAATTTGAAATGGATAAAAAGAAATGAGTGAAAAGAGATTTTTAATCGCCGGATCGATTCTGTCAGCCGATCTGCTTAACCTTGAAAAAGATGTTGCCGATGCTTTAGCAAACGGTTCTGACGTTATCCATTTTGATGTGATGGATTATCATTTCGTGCCGAATCTTACTTTCGGTCCCGGCTTTTTAAAGGCAATGCGTGCCCGTTTCCCCAAGGTGGTTTTTGACGTGCACCTTATGGTTGATCCGGTAACCGACAAAATTATCGAGGATTACGCTCAGGCAGGAGCCGACATGATTTCTTTCCATCCCGAGACAACTTTTCATGTCGAAAGGATGCTTACCCTTATTCAAAGCTTAGGCTGCAAAGCGGGTCTTGCTTTAAATCCGGGAACCGCTCCTCAATGTCTGCGTTATTTGTGGGACAAACTTGATTTCGTACTCGTTATGACGGTAAATCCGGGTTTTGGCGGACAAAAACTTATTCCTGCATGTCTGCAGAAAGTAGCTGATGTCAAACGCATGGCAACTGAGGCCAACGTCAAACCTTTAATCGAAGTCGACGGCGGGGTGGATGCGCGTACGATTAAATCCTGCGCAGACGCGGGGGCTAATCTTTTTGTCGTAGGATCGGCCTTTTTCGGTAAAGCCGATCGTAAAGAAGCCGCAGCTGCTTTGCGCCAGGCCTTAGGTGAAGAATAATGCGTGAACTTAAAAAACTTCCTGAGCTGTTGCTTTTTGACCTTGACGGAACTTTAGCCAAGACTAAAGAGCAGATAGCCTATGCCGTCCAAGCGACTTTAAAGCGTTTTAATTATAAAACCCCAAGCGTTGATGACGTCGGCCGCTACATCGGCAACGGCATCAACATGATGCTGGTGCGTTCCATTTTCGGCAAAGTTGACGTGTCGGTGGATATGCTTCCTGCAGAAGAAATGACCAAAATCCGCGAAGCTTTTAATGAAGAGTATTTAAACGGTCTTAATGCCAATTTCGCTCTTTATGACGGAGTTGTAAGTGGTATTCACAAGTTTAAAGAGCTCGGCATTAAAATGGCCGTAGTCACGAACAAAGCCGAGATGTTTGCCAAGCCTCTTATCGGCTATATGGGGTTTAATGACTTTTTTGACTATGTTTTAGGCGGTGAAGTCATAAAAGAGCGCAAACCCGATCCTTTTCCTTTGCTTTATGTTTGTCAAAAACTTAACGTTAATCCTCAAAATGCCGTTATGGTCGGGGATAGTGACAACGATGTTTTGGCAGGACAAAGGGCTGATATGGTCACGGTGGCTTTTACCTATGGCTATAACGGCGGCAAAGACGTAAGAAATTGTCATCCTGATTATGTGTTTGATGATTTTAATGCGTTTACCGATTTAATCTTGTCGTTAAAAAATAATGCATAAGCTTGGCAGAGAAAAATATTTAAGACTTATCTTGGCTTTGCTTGCAGAATTTTGAGGAATTTTTTGTGATGTTTAAGTCTTGTGCTTTGATTTTTGCCGTGTCTTGCGGCCTTTGCGCTTGTGAAAGCGTCGCTTTTAACACCAACCTTGATCCTGATAATTTTAAGGATTATTACAAGGCTTCGGCAGTTGAAGACAGTACCTATGAGGGTCTTACCGGCAAGAACTATAAGTCTTTAGGTTTGGTAAGAGGCTTATCCTGTCAGATTGACGATAGGGATTTTCCGGCAAATGAAGCTGACGCACGAACTGACGCGCGCCGTAAGGCTGCCGATATGGGCGCTAATGCCGTGGTGTTCGGTAAATGCGTTAAGATTAACAAAACTCCGTCATGTCAGGTTTCGGTTACTTGCTATGCCGATGCATTGTTAGTAAATGAGTGAGATTAAAGATATACCGCAATTTTCCCTGCATCCTATAGGCTTTATTCATAGTCCGTATTTGCAGAAATTTGCCGTACCGCGGCAGCCCGGTTTGGCGCCGTCTGTCGTAAGCAAAATCACTTTCATTCCTCCGTATTGCGACCCTGAGGCTTTTAAAGGCCTGCAGGGTTTTTCTCATATTCATCTTCTGTTTATTTTCGATAAAGCACCGTACTCTGATTTTAAAGCCACGGTACGGCCTCCGCGGCTTGGCGGCAATAAACGGGTGGGCGTTTTTGCCTCCCGCTCTCCGTTTCGCCCGTCAAGAATAGGTCTTTCGGTGGTTAAGCTTGAAAAGGTAGGAGAAGAAAACGGCAGGGCTTATCTTGAGGTTTCAGGTGCCGATTTGGTTGACGGCACTCCGATCATCGATATTAAGCCTTATATTCCTTTCGTTGACGCTCATCCTGAAGCAAAGGGCGGTTTTGCGGATAAGCCTCCTTCAGTCAAAGAAGTTGTTTTTTTGCCTGAAGTTTTAGATCTGTTAAACGTTTTTACTTTAAAAGAACGACAGGCCGTAACGGAAATTTTGGCGCAGGATCCGCGGCCTGCCTATAAAGGCAAAAAAGAGGACGGCAAAATTTATAAGGTCGCTTTTAACGGCTATGACATAGCTTTTAAGGCAGAAGGGAATAAAATTATAGTATGTGATGTAATTAAGCTTAGTAATAAAAATGCAAAATCGTTATAGCCATATTTTATTTGATTTGGACGGAACGCTGGTTGACACGCATGATGCCGACGTTATTTCTTTGTATGAGGTGGTAAAAGAATACTTCCCCGATACTTTGGAAACAGTTGAAAGCCTGGGGCGGGTTTTCGGCTTGCCGTCTAACGAAGCGCTTAAAAGCGTCGGTTTTTCCGAGGATAAAATTCCTGAAGCTTACGCTAAATGGTGTAAGGCAATTGAAAAGCGATCTTCATCAGTTAAGCTTTTTGACGGAGTTTTAGCGGTTTTGGATATTTTAAAAAACCGCGGCGTAAAACTTGGCATTATTACTTCTAGAAAACGGTCTGACTACGGTAAATACGGAATTTTAGGCGATTATATTCCGCTTGAGTTATCCCCGTATTTTATAAAAGCGGTATGCTCTGACGATGTTGAACATCCTAAGCCTTACCCCGATTCTCTTTTAAAGTATATGCAGGATACGGGCGCCAAGCCTCATGAGATTTTATTTATCGGTGACACCAAGACCGATCTTGAATGCGCCGATAAAGCCGGAGTGGATTTTGCCCTTGCCCTTTGGGGATACACCCAAAAAGAGCATTTAAACTGCACGCATTATTTTGCTTCCCCGTGGTCGGTATTAACGGCAACCGTTAAAAGTGATGACTCTAAAATGCTGTGGTTTAAATGGGCTCGGGAAATTCAGGCAATCGGGCAAATCGGTCTTGCCTATTCAAAAGATCGCTTTGATATCGAGCGTTTTACCAGGCTTCGTGAAATCGCGCTTGAAATCATGCACACGTATACCGATGCCCCGCTTCAACAAATTAAAGACGCCTTTTGTTTTGACAAAGGATATATCACCCCTAAAATCGATACCCGCGGCGCGGCTTTTGACGATCGCGGCAGAATTCTTCTGGTTAAAGAAACAAGCGGTTTATGGAGTATGCCAGGCGGCTGGTGCGAGGAAGACGGAACTATTTTTTCCAATGTGGTTAAAGAGTTAAGGGAAGAGGCCTGCGTGAAGGCAGTTCCCTATAAACTTGTCGCGCTTTTGGACAGAAGACGCTACAACAGTCCGCCATTGCCTTACGGGATCATAAAAGCTTTCGTATTGTGCCGCCATGAAGCTTTGGCGTTTGTTAAAAATAATGAAACTTCAGAGCGTAAATATTTTGGGAAAGACGAGCTTCCTCTTGATAAACTTAGAGTTGATACCACGTCTTATGAACAGCTTATGATGTGCTTTGCCGCTTATGAGAATAAGGATTGGCAGCCGATTGTAGATTAAGGAAAAATTATGAGATTTCAAGTTGATTTACATACTCATACCGTTGCATGCTCCCATGCTTACAGTACTTTGGGCGAATACGTAGAGCAGGCGGTGGATACCGGAATTTCAATGTTCGCAACCACCGATCATGGCCCTACCTTAGCCGACGGCCCGCATAAATGGCACTTTAGCAATTTGACGGTTGTCCCGCGCATTATCCGTAATGTAGCCGTGCTGCGCGGCATTGAAGCCAATATCACCGAAGACGGATGCCTTGATATTGAGGACTATATCCGTGAAAAACTGGATATCGTTTTGGCGGCCTTACATTCAAATTACACTCCGACCAACGAAAAAGAGCACACCAGACTTTTAATTAAAGTAATCGAATCAGGAAAAGTCGATATTTTGGCGCATCCCGGTGCTCGCTTATATCCGATTGATTATGAGGAAGTTTTAGCTTGCGCCAAAGAGCATAACGTCGCGATTGAAATCAACGCGTCAACTTCGGTAAACGCCCGCTTTGGCTGTCATGACAACTGCGTAAAGATTGCTAAAATCGCCGCTCGTCTCGGTAATGCCATATCCCTTGGATCCGATGCCCATATCGCTTCATTTTTAGGCTGTTTTGACGAGTCGATAAAGGTCCTTGAAGACGCGGGACTCGGTTATGAAAACGTGATTAACACAAGCCCTGCCAAGGTTCTTGATTTTCTTGAGTCACGCGGACATGCCCCGATTAAGGAGCTGCGCGAGTATTTCACTCCCTTTAAGTAGGTAGAGGATGCTGCTGATGCTCTTTAAACAGGATTTTTACCGTATAGAGCATCATGCCAAAACAGAAAATACCGCTTAGCCAGTTGGAAATAGGCTCAGCCATAAATACGCCTTTTACGCCTAAATCCCCGATCTGAGGAAGAATAAGGGTAAGCGGTACCACGATTAGCACCTTTCTAAACAGCGCGAAGAACACGGCGGGCTTGGCTTTGCCAAGTCCCACGAACGTGGTTTGTCCGGTAGCGTGCAGCGCCATCATGAAGAAACCGAAGAAGTAGATATGCAGGGCGGGAACGCCTAAAGCTTCAGTGTTGACGTCAGCGTTAAAGACCGCGAAGATGATTTCAGGATTATAGAAAATAATCAGCCAGCAGATAAAAAGATAAGACGTGGCGCTTATTGCCGTAAAGCAGATGCTTTGCTTGATGCGGGAAAGAAGTCCTGCGCCGTAGTTGAAAGCGATGATAGGTTTGGCCGCGTCGGTAAGTCCGTGCATCGGTAAAAAGATTACGTCGCGCACCGACATTAAAACGGTCATGATACCGATATAAATATCGCCGCCGTGCGCTTTTAGCGTTACGTTACAGGCGATCTGCACAATGCCGTTGGTACCTTGCATCGTAAATCCGGTAATGCCTAAGCCTACAATTTGCCTGCAGAGCTTAAAGTCAGGTTTTAAGCGGTTAAGCCTTAGCTTGAATAAAGATTTTTTCCCGGTTAAAAAACGGATCACCATAAATGCCGATACCGCCTGGGAAATAACCGAGGCGATGGCCGCGCCTTGAATTTTAAGATCTAAATAAAAGATGAAAATCGGATCGAGGATGATGTTGATGACAGCTCCGGCCATTACGCTTAGCATCGCGACTTTAGGAAAGCCTTGAGCGTTGATAAAACCGCTAAGGCCCGAGCTTAACATCACTAAAGGAGTACCTAAAAGATAGATTAAAAGGTAGTCCCTTGCGTAGGGATAACTTAAATCGCTGCCGCCGAAGAGATAAATGATGGGTTTAAATCCGGTATAGAAAATAAGCATCAATCCTGCGGCAAAAAACAGGATCATGGCATAGGTGCTGTCCAATATTCTTTGCGCGGTCTTAGGCTCCTGTTTGCCGCGGTACATGGAAAAAAGCGGCGTGGCTCCGGTGGAAAAGAGGCTGGTGAAAGCCATGACGATGGAAATCAACGGGAAGGACAAACCAAGTCCCGTAAGCGCCATATTGGAAGTATCTGAAAGATGGCCTAAGTAAATTCTGTCGACAAGACTGTAGCAGACTTGAACTATCATGGCCGCGGTCATGGGCACGGCCAGGTTAAGAAGATGTTTGTAAACCGATCCGGTGGAAAAGTCCTGTGCTGAGAATTTACTCATGTGTAAGATCCGGGGTTTCTTTGATGCAGGCAACCAGATGATTTGGCGCGCAGGGTTTTAATATTTGCGCTTCATCTTTTTGATTGCATTTCATAAAACATCGTGAGGCAAAACGGCAGCCTTGCGGAGGATCGATGGGACTTGGCAAATCGCCTGTAAGCAGGATCCTCTCTTTACGCTTTTTCGGATCGATTACGGGAATGGCTGAAATAAGCGCTTTGGTGTAAGGATGACGCGGATCGTCGTAGATTGATGCTTTGGGCGCTACTTCAAGGATTGATCCTAAGTACATGACGCCGATGCGGTCGGAGATGTGCTTGACTGCGGCAAGACCGTGCGCGATGAAAAGATAAGTAAGCCCGAATTCTTCTTTCAGATCGGCAAGCAGGTTTAAAATCTGCGCCTGAATGGAAACGTCCAAAGCCGAAACCGCTTCATCGCAAATGATAAGTTTGGGGGAGACGGCTAAAGCTCTTGCAATGCCGATCCTTTGCCTTTGTCCGCCCGAGAATTCGTGCGGGTAACGGTTTTTGTATGATGAAGCTAGTCCTACGCAGTTTAAAAGATGTTCAACGCGCGGGCCGATTTCGGATTTGTCGTGGGTATGATTGACAATCATCGGCTCGGCGATGATTTCCTCGACCGTCATGCGGGGATTTAAAGAAGAGTAGGGATCCTGGAAGATCATCTGAATGTCGCGGCAGAATCTGCGGCGTTCATTACGACTTAATGATGCAAGATCGGTACCGTTAAATAAAATCTGTCCGCTGGTCGGATGGTAAAGTCCCGCGATCATTTTGCCTAAAGTGGTTTTACCGCAGCCCGACTCTCCGACAAGACCGAAAGCTTCGCCTTTGTAAATATCCAAAGACAGGTTGTCCACAGCCTTTAAGTAACTTTTTTTATGGTTGAAAAGACCGCTTTTTATTTCAAAATATTTACATAAGTTTTTTAAAGAAAGCAGGATTTCTTGGTTCTTTTCGGTCATAAATTACCCTGTCCTTCAAAATTGATGCAGCGCACTTTTCTGTCGCCTATAACCTTAAGCGGAGGAAGAGCCTGACGGCAATGTTCGCTGCAGCGATCGCAGCGATCGGCAAAAGCGCATCCTTCAGGAACCTCTTCAGGCGGAGGAACCATTCCGGGGATCATATAAAGTCTCGACGCGTGATCATCAAGGCGCGGAATGGATTTTAAAAGGCCTAAAGTATAAGGATGATAAGGATTCGTTAGGATCTCTTCGGTAGTTCCCTGCTCAACGATGCGTCCGCAGTACATGACCGCCACTTTATCGGCGGCCTCGGCAACGACACCCAAATCATGAGTAATAAGCAGCACCGAGATGTTGAATTTCTCGCGCATCTTGTAAATAAGATCAAGAATTTGGGCCTGAATGGTAACGTCAAGCGCGGTGGTGGGCTCATCCGCGATAAGCAGCTCCGGTTCACAGGCCATCGCCATGGCAATCATGATGCGCTGACGCATGCCGCCTGACATCTGATGCGGATAATCGTTGATTCTTTTTGCCGGATTGGGAATACCTACGGTATCAAGAAGATGCAAAAGTTTTTCTTTAGCTTCTTTTTTATTTAATTTCGTGTGCAGCCTGATGCTTTCTAAAATCTGATCTCCGACCGTAAAAATCGGATTTAGGGAGGTCATCGGCTCTTGGAAGATCATGGAAATGCGGTTGCCGCGGATGTGCCGCATCTGTTTTTCAGAAAGCGTCATTAAATCCGTGCCGTTAAATTTAATTACCGAGCTTGGCAAAATGGTTCCGTTGGAGCTTAAAAGCCTCATTATCGATAATGAGGTTACGGATTTGCCCGATCCTGATTCTCCGACTAAAGCCAGGATTTCGCCTTTATCTATGGAAAAGCTTACGTCGCGGATTGCCTGGACAGGACCGCGGCGTGTCGCAAACTCAGTAGTAAGGTGTTCTACTTCAAGTAACATGGCAGCTCCTATCTTCTTCTTGAACGCGGGTCGAGGGCATCGCGCAGACCGTCACCGAAAAGATTAAACGCAAGTACGGTGATGGTTATGGCAAGACCCGGAAAGAGCAGCGTATATGGTGCGGAGAATATAAAACCGCGGGAACGGGCCAGCATATCGCCCCATTCGGCATACGGAGGCTGCACGCCCAAGCCTAAAAATCCCAAAGCCGCCGTATCAAGAACGGCAATTGAAATGCCTAAAGTGGCGCGCACCACGATAGGGGAGGTGATATTGGGCAGAATATGTCTGAAGATGATGCGCAGGTTACTGTCGCCTGAGACGATGGCCGCCTGAATATAATCATTGGCTTTTACCGCCATCACGCAGCTTCTGGCAATACGCGCGTACTCGGGAATGGACACGATGCCGATGGCGAGCACCGCTTTATCAAGTCCGCGGCCTAATGCGGCCATGAAAGCGATGGCAAGCAAAATGGAAGGAACGGATAAAATCACGTCCATAAAGCGCATGATGATGTTATCAAGCTTTCCTCCGTAAAAACCGCCTAAAGCGCCTAAGATGGTGCCTAAGATTAAAGAGAAAGAGACGGCGGCGACGCCGACGCTTAATGATATCTTGGTACCGTCGATAACGCGGCTGAAAATATCGCGGCCTAGCTGATCGGTTCCGAACCAGTGCTCGGCGCAGGGAGCGACGAAGGCATTGTCCATATCGGCAAGATTCGGATCGTAAGGCAGAATTTGAATGCCCAAAGCATCGCAGATAGCAACGGTAATCGCGCATATAACCAAAAGCGCGATAATGATAAGTCCCGTAAGCGCGGCTTTATTTGAGTAAATCGATGCCCACATGTCGGAAAAACGGGAGCTGCGGGGCTTTTTAAGTTCTTTTGTCAGTTCGGACATTATGCGCTCTCCTCTGAGTATTTAACTCGCGGATCCAAAGCGGCATAGAGCAAGTCGACTAAAAGGTTCATTACAACAAAAATTACGGCGATGATTAAAACTACCGCCTGAATCACCGGGAAATCGGAGCGTAAAATGCACTCAACGGAATAAGAACCGATACCAGGCCAGGCAAAAACGGTCTCGGTAAGGATAGAGCCTGATAACAATGAGCCAAACTGCAGTCCGATTACGGTAACGATAGGCAGCAAGGCGTTGCGGAAAGCGTGTTTGCCGATAACCGACACGGCGCTAAGTCCCTTGGCGCGGGCGGTACGGATATAGTCTTGATGCAGGATATCAAGCATGCTTGAGCGCGTCATGCGGGTGATGATTGCCATGGAGTATCCGGCAAGGGTAATTGCAGGCAGTATGGCATGCTCTAGCGCGTTGAAGAAAGCTTCGTAGTCGCCGATGATTAAGGTGTCATACAGATAAAAGCCGGTACCGTCCATGGGGCGCATCAGGGTATCAATGCGACCGCCTGAGGGGAACCAGTGCAGATAACCTGAAAAAAGAATGATAAGGAGCATACCGAGCCAGAATACCGGCATGGAAACACCGATAAGGGCTGAAGTCATGGTGAGGTTATCGATAATGGAATTTTTCTTTACGGCAGAAAGGACGCCCAAGAAAATGCCTATGAACGCTGCAAGAATAATGGCTAAAACCGAAAGTTCGATAGTGGCGGGAAGACGGGCTAAAAGTTCGTCGGTAACGGGGGTGTTGGTAAAGTAAGAATAGCCGAAATCGCCTTGGAATACCGCTTTCATATAGTCAAGGTACTGGGTGACGATAGGATCGTTTAACCCCATGGATTCACGCCACATGTTGATTTTCTCGGTGGTGGCGTGCTGTCCCAATACGATTAATGCAGGATCCGGGGAGAAAACGCGCATGATGAGAAAAACCAGAATCGAGACGCAAAAGAGCACCGGAATCAGCATCAGCAGTCGTTTTATAAAATAGACAAGCACGTTGTTCCTCGTTTTTACTATACGGTAAAAAGCCTGACAAACTAAAGACGGTCAAGGTTTGTCATTAAATAAAAAATGAATCGCGGTCTTTTTAAGCTTAAAAGTATCTTTAAACCAAAAAGCAAGGGTACTTTTAAGCTGAAAACGACAAGGCCTCGCCGTATGGTGCGGGGCCTTTAAACTGTCTATTATAACCTATTTTTAGCGGTTATTCTTTGACAACGTCTTTGAAGAAAGTCATTCCGACCTGATGAACGCTGAAGTTCTTGATATTAGGACGGTATGCTGCAATGACTTGAGCGTGGGAGATAGGGAGAAGAGGTGCCTCGTCGGCCATGATCTGCTCGGCTTTATGATAAAGCTCGTTGCGCTCGGGGCCGTCTTTTAGTTCAACGCCTTTGGCAATCAAAGCACGGTACTCGTCGTTATACCACAAGCCGTTATTGTTGATAGGATCGTCGCTGGCAAAGAGATTTAAGAAGTTATCGGGATCGCCGTTATCTCCGGTCCAGCCCATAAAGCCGATATCCCACTCGTCGGTTGCAAGCTTGTTTTTGTAAGTAGCCCAGTCATAAGCTAAAACTTCGGCTTTAACGCCTACTTTGTCAAAGTAAGACTGAACGGCTTCAGCCAAAACCTGTCCGCCGACCGGATTATAGAAGCGTGCTCCGGTGTAGGTGAGGATCTTGATGGTGGAAACGCCTTTTGCCTTTAAGATCTTAGCCGCTTCCTGAGGATTGTACTGTACCTGTTTGACGTCAGGGGAATATCCCGGGACGAAAGGAGGCAGCAGGGTATTTGCCGGGGTGGCGTATCCTTTGTAAAGAGTAGCGACCATTTCAGGGACGTTGATGGCCATGGATAAAGCACGGCGCACGTTTTTGTCCTTGGTGATAGGATTTTTGGTGACGTTGATGTTATAGAACATGAAGTTGATGTTCATGCCGTCGGTCTTGAAAATCATAATGCCGCCGTCTTCAATCTGCTTTATGACGTTGGCGTCAAGACCGCTGATGATATCGACTTCACCGTTGTTTAAGGCAACGACGCGGGCTGAGGTTTCAGGCATGGTACGGAAAATGATGTTCTGTACAGCAGCTTTTTCGCCCCAGTAATCTTCGTTGCGGGTAACGATTACCTGCTGACCTCTGTCCCAGGCGACGAATTTGTAAGGACCGGTGCCGCAAGGGTTTTGCATCAGGTTATTGTTGTACTTCTTAAGGGCGGTAGGACTTGCCATCGGTGCCGAGTACAGCATGGCCATATTGTGCAGGAAAGGAGTTGACGGCTTTTTAAGATTGATTCTTACGGTGTACTCGTCAAGAACTTCGGTACTTTTGACGTCGCCGTACACAAGTCCTGCGTATGACATTTTAGGAACGAGGTTCTCGGGCATCTGACGGTCGATATTGAATTTGACTGCCTCGGCGTTAAACGGAGTGCCGTCGTGGAATTTGACGCCTTGACGGAGCTTAAAGGTATAGCTCAATCCGTCAGGGGAAATTTCATAGCTTTCGGCAAGCTGCGGCTCTACTTCGGTATTGCTGTTTTTAAAGCGCAGTAAGCTTTCGTAAATGTTACCTATGATTTTTCCCGAATCGTTATCGTCGACCAAGGCAGGATCGAGTCCTAAAGGATCGGTTGATGTTGCGTAGAAAATATTGTCTTGAGGTTTACGTGATAATGCAGCTTCGGCAGATGAAATGCAGCCGGCGGTAAAAACGACGGCAAGAGCTGCAGCTATCATGCGGTTTTTGGAGAAAATTTTCATGTATAACAGTTCCAGCTGTAAAAAGATAAAGGAATTTTAAGATTTTTTCGTATGTTTTGCTAAAAAACAAGCAATGGGCGGCAAATTTATGAGCTAAGAACACATATTTATGCGGATAAAAATCTGCATGAAAATACCGATTTTTGATAAACGATAAAATTTTTGTGAAAATTCAACAAGTTGAAAATAAAAAGTGCCATTGCCTTAGAATAAGGCTGTTTTAGTTGTAAAAATGACTTTTTGCACCAAAAAGGTGAAAAATCTCGCAACTGCACTTATATCTCAGATTTTTTTCATAAAAAGATTAAGATTTTCGTTAAATTCACTTAACAATCAGTTAAGGACTTTTTGTCGGTTAGACAAAAAGAATGAGAATAAGCAAAAATCCTTTGAAAGAAAGGTTTGATAATTTTTGGAGTTTTTATGTTATCTGGTGTTAAACGCGCTCTTTTGGCCGTCAGTGCCGCAACCATGATTTTCGGTGCATCTTCCGCTATGGCCGATGATAGCGATAAGACCTACATTATTGCCTGCGACGCAGCTTATGCTCCTTTCTCCTGGGAACAGGACGGCAAATATGTCGGCATCGACGTTGAGGTTCTTGACGCTATCGCCAAGGCTTCAGGCTTTAAATATGAATTAAAGCCGATGAACTTTGAAGGCGTTATTCCGGGTCTTATTTCAGGTCAGCTTGACGGTGCTATTGCCGGCATCAATATGAATGACGAGCGTCGTCAGATCCTTGATTTCTCCGACGGCTACTTTGATTCAGGCCTTTCCGTTATCGTTAAGGAAGACTCCAAGATCAATACTATCGAAGATTTAAAAGGCACTCGCGCCGCGGTTAAAAAGGGTACTACCGGTGCTTTGTTTGTTGAAAGCATTGCCGATAAAGATAACGTAACCGCTCAGTACTACACTTCATCTCCTGAGACCATGATGGCAGTTAAGAACGGTTATGCCGATTTCTTGTGCGAGGATTATCCGGTTATCGCCTATCAGATTAAGATCGGCGTACAAAAAGGTTTGCGTATCGCCATCCCGCGCGTATCAGGCACCCCGCAGTACGGCTTTGGCGTCAAGAAAGGCACTCATGCCGAACTTATCAAGATGTTCAACGACGGACTTAAGACCATTAAAGAGAACGGCACTTACGACAAGATTGTAGGTCAGTATCTTTAATTTACGATAAATGAGACGAGGACCCCGGCGACGGGGTCTTTTAATTTGTTTTCTTGTGGGAATTTTAAGTAAAATAGTTCATCCTTTGAAAATAAAGGCGCGGATAAGAAAACTTTAACAAAATTGATTTCTTTTAATGGCGCTTAGTAAAAAATCGTATAGGCCTTTTGTTCATGAGCGACTATTTTTCACTGTTTATCGATTGCTTCCCTGATTTGATGATGGGCTTGGGCGCAACCTTGTTGATTGCCGTAGTCTCAATGTTCTTTGCGTTTATCATCGGCATGATCTTGGCTTTGATGGGCCTTAGCCGCTATAAGGGCTTAAAAGCGATTTATTATTCATACGTAGCTTTTATCCGCGGCGTACCGGTTCTTATTTTTGCCTTGTTCCTTTTCTTTGGCGTCGGCGGACTTTTAAATATTCAGTTCAATCCCATAGTCGCGGGTATCATTACTTTATCCATTAACGCATCAGCCTTTTTGGCAGAAATTTTCCGCGGCGGTATCCTTGCCGTGGATAAAGGTCAGATTGAGGCGGCAAGAAGCCTGGGTTTCGGCTATTTTAGAACCATGCGTTATATCGTTTTGCCTCAGGCCTTGCGCATCATGGTTCCGCCACTTGTCAATCAATTTATCAGCACTTTAAAAGACACTTCGATTTTATCGGTTATAAGCGTGCGCGAACTTACCATGAACTCCCAAATCATCATCGCCCGCAACTTCCGTCCTTTTGAAGTGTACTCTTATGCGGCATTTATTTATTTTCTGGTTATTTTGCTTATCGCCATTGCCGCTAAGTACATTGAAAAGAAGATGAATGAATCAAAGATCCGTCGCTAATAGATATTTTTTAGTAGACAGGCGATCTTGTTAATTGAACTTCTCCCCTAAACGGCCAAGTGATTCTTGATGCATTTGGCTTGAACATTCTTATAGTATTTAATTTAACTTAAGATTGCTGTTTAACCTTAAAAAGGGGAAGTTTTATGTCAACAGCTAGTCTGCAAATAAAGCTTTAAAGCGATCTTGCTGAAAGTTAAGAAAACTTACTAAAACAATGTGAATTGACGTGCCTACAGCACAGCCGTGAAAATATTTTTAAGCCGGTTTGTCAGAGATTGCAAATTTCCTTTTTCATAAAGTCCCTCAGATCCTGTTTATTAAAAGGAAAATATCGCTTTCCTTTTGAAAAGCTAAGAGACGGTAACATCCTGAAAGTCCGTGGAAAAAACGATTGACGAACTTAAGAAAATGTCACAAAAAGGATCGGATTTGTAGTTTTTTGCGCTGTTTAGTCTTCAATACCCGTTCTGTCTTCAACCAAGGTAATCGGAACCTCAAACGTTTTTCCGTCACGCAAAATCGTAAATTTAAGCGTGGTGCCGGGAGTATTGCCCGAGATAATATCAATAAGCGATCTTAAATTCGTGATTTGCTTGTCATCGACCTTGATAATAATGTCGCCGATTTGAATGTCGGAATCAGCAGCAGCTCCGTAAGGATCGATATAGCCTACTCTTACACCTACGTATTCGCTGTTAGGAAGAGAAGTGGTTCCGTCATCGGAAATTCCTAAATATCCGCGAATGACGCGGCCGTGTTTTATTATCTCGTTCATGACGAGCACGGTAAGCTCGGTGGGCACGGCAAAACCGATGCCGTAGGTGCCGTAACGGTAATTATTAAATGATGCGGTATTGATGCCGATAAGCGTACCGTTGGTGTTGACTAAAGCTCCGCCTGAATTTCCCTGGTTAATCGGAGCGTCGGTTTGAATGAGATCTTGAAGTCCTTCGCGGATATTCATTTGATCGCGCGTTAAAAGCCCCGATCCTGAACGGGCGGTTGCTGATACGATACCGTGGGTTACGGTCTGTCCGAGATTGTTCGGATTGCCGATAGTAAGCACTACGTCACCGACGTTAACCTGAAGATCCTCATCACGGGGAACCGGTGTAAGATTCTGCGCGTCGATTTTAAGTACCGCGATATCGGTTCTGCGGTCATAGCCGACGATAAAAGCCTGATATACCTTGCCGTCGCGGGTTTGTGCCCATACGGCTTTATTGGGCTCGTTGCTTGATGGGATCACGTGATAATTAGTGACGATATATCCGTCAGAGGACATAATGACCCCTGAAGCGCTATTGGTTATGGTCCCGGGGTTTTTGGCTTCAGATGAATAATTCTGATTGAGGGTTGATACGTAAATATTGACGACGCCGGGAGCCGCTCTTGCTACGGCGTAAGCATAGCTTTGAGGCTCCTTACTTGAGGAATAAAGAAAAGAACCGAGCTTTTTGCCCGCATCCGGATTAAAAAATAACACGCCGACTCCGGCAATTATGCCGACGACGATAGGGAATAAAGTCAAAAGCAGGGTTTTCTTTTTCATAGTAAGTAAAAGGCCGGTATAAGCCCGGCCTTTATAAGTCAATTTTAGCGAATAGTTATGTAAATAACCGAATCGTCTCTTTCGATTCTTAAGGCGCTTATGTTGCCTTTAGCTGAGTTAAGGCTTTTTTTAAGTGAAGCGATATCCTTAACCTCGTCACGGTTGACTCCGGTAATGATATCTCCTTTCTCAAGACCCAAAGCCGCGGCAGGAGATCTTGGATCCACGTTTTGAACTTCAACACCGCCTTCATCGGCATTGGCAAGGGTAGCGCCGTTTAATGACTCTGAAAGTGACGAAACTTCATCAGACTGCATTTCCTGAACGTCTGCAAGAGTTACGGTTAACTCAAGGTTCTTGCCGTCACGGAAGACGCCTAACTTAACTTTGTTGCCGGCACCGATGGTGGCAATCTTGGCACGCAGTTCGCCAAATGAGGAAATGCGCTTACCGTTAACCGAGGTAATGATATCGCCTGATTTAACACCGGCTTTGTCGGCAGCTCCGCCTTTTAACACTTCATTTACGAAAGCGCCGCCGTTGTGTTCATAACCGAAATTCTTGGCAAGCTCGGAGGTAAGCTCGGTTCCGGTTACGCCTAACTGTCCGCGTCTTACTTCACCGTATTTTTGAATCTGATCGACTACGGTTTTAACCATGTTGGACGGAATGGAGAAGCCGATACCGATATTACCGCCGTTAGGTCCTAAGATAGCGGTATTAATACCGATAAGTTCGCCTTTTAAGTTAACGAGAGCACCGCCTGAGTTACCTGAGTTAATGGCGGCGTCGGTCTGAATGAAGTTCTCGATATTCTCGATATTAAGTCCGGTTCTGCCTAAGGCTGAAACGATACCTGAAGTTACGGTCTGACCTAAACCGAAAGGATTGCCGATAGCGATGGCAAAATCACCAACTTCAAGTTCGTCCGAGTCGGCAAGCTTTATGGCAGTTAAGTTATCGAACTTTTTAAGCTGCAGCAGCGCAAGATCGGTGTGAGGATCGGATCCGATTTTCTTGGCGTCATATTCGCGCCCGTCGCTTAAGGCGATACGGATTTCGTCGGCATCCTCAATAACGTGGTGGTTGGTAACCACGTAACCTTTCTTGCTGTCGATGATTACGCCTGAGCCTAAAGCCTGGAATTCACGCTGGCGGGTTCCGCGATCAAGATCCGGGAACATGAAGCGGAATTCTTTAGGGATGTTGAACATCGGCGCAACATCTTTTTTACCTTTAACTGAAATATTAACAACAGCGGGAATAACGTTTTTAAGCATTGGCGCTAAGGACGGTGTTTGTCCTTCGGCGGCAGCGGCCAATAATGGGTTCGCCTCTGCTGCATAAACATTTGCAGAAAAAATACAGGAAGTGGCAACGGCTAAAGCTATTGCTGAAACACGGATCTTATTTAATATCATGATCTCTCCTCTTTATAGCGGTATGACCGCAACTGTTAAGCGCTGTTTTTAAATCTCGTTATATGCGCGGAGAAGATTCCTTTTCTTTATTTTCAGCTGAATCTTCTACGACAAAATCCTTAGGAGTAGCTACATTGTCCGCATCTTTTTTAGCTTCGGTATCATCTTCTTTTACTTCAGCCGGAAGGTTTGCGGTAGTGGATACGCTTGCTGCGGCAACAGTCTGCTTGGCTTCAGCTTCTTTTTTAGCTGAAATGTCAAAGAGTCCCGGATTTTCAGGGCAAATCTTCTTTGCGCTTTCCTGCATGAACTTGATGTAGGTCTGGTACTTCTTATCCATCTCGCAGTAGAAATTATCAGCGGTGGTGAAGTAGTCGGACACAGTTCTTTTCACACGGGCAAGCTCTCTTTTGGTCTTGGTCAAATCATCAAGCAAAGAAGCTTTGTTTGAAAATTTTGAGAAAGCCAAAACGCAGATGAGACCACCTACGATAAAGCCGACGATGAAAATTAGTGCTGCATACATGGGATCCATAGCTTTTTCCTTATTTTTATCTGATTTTACATAGAGTTTCACTCACGCACGGAGGAAACAAATCTCATTCAAATCAGTATAACAAATAATATTTTTGAATACTTTGCAAAGACTTAGAATGTGGGACTAAATTAAAAATTTTTTAAAACTTTTTGGAAACGAAAAAAGCGATTAAAAAATGCGGCTTAAGAAATTGAGTCGTTAAACGAAAGTCTTGCTTTTATCAAAAAGATCAGCGGTTAAAACCCATCCTTCAGGGCGGAGATCATCGCGAGGAGCAGCTTGTGTTTTTAATTTGGCGTTTTCTGTTGCTCAATATATTGCCGAATAAGAGATATCGGAGCACCTGTGCATGATGAAGCAAAATAAGACGAAGTCCATAACTAACACATTGCCCCACAGCTAATCTCTAACGGTAGGATACTTACGCTTACGGATGGTAATGGAAGATGTTCCCTTGAGCCTTAAGACAAGCTTAAAGATTGAAAATTTCGGTAGATCTAAGATTAATAAATGCATGTGCTCTTCACCGTCAAACTCAATAAGCTCAGCATTAAATTGCGGGCATACGGCTTCAAAGATTGTTTTGAGTTAGTTAATTATTTGCATGATTAAGCTTTTTTTAGAGGATTTAGTTGCAAATATCTCATTTATGTATGGCTTCTAAGCAGGACAATGGGTATGATAAACGGCGTTTTTTGTTTATAAACAATAAGATAAGAGTTAATCAATGTCGGAGCTGATGCGTCTTGCCTTTAAGTATAAACTGTGTCCTAATAGGAGGCAGGAGCAGGCTTTTCGCAATTTCTCCGGTTGCTGCCGTTTTGCCTATAACGCATTACTCGTAAAGGAAAAGGAAGATTATCAAGAGTACCTTGAGGAGTTGGAGTCAAGACGGTGCTTTGGTGAAGCTTTAAATGAAGATGAAGCTAAAGCTCTATGTGTTAAACCGACTCTAAATCAATATTCATTTAATTACGCTTTAAAGAAATTAAAGGAAGAATATCCTTTTTTAAAAGAGTATTGTCACAGTCAAGTCCTGCAGCAGAAAGTAATGGACTTATACGAAGCGTTTAAAAAGTTTTTTAAAGGTAAAGGCGGCTATCCTAAATTTAAGAAAAGGCACAGCGATGACGGTTTTCGTTATCCGCAGGGCTTTAAGGTGGAAGAGGATAACGGCAGGATTTTTCTCCCTAAAATAGGTTATGTAAGGTATCGAAACTCAAGAAAGATAGAAGGAATACCCAAGAACGTTACCGTAAGACAAGAAGCCGACGGTTGGTATGCCTCCATTCAATGTGAATTTGCCTTAAACAATCACGTCATTGTTCCAAATCTTAATACCGCAATCGGTATTGATATGGGAGTAAAGAGATTTTTAACCTTAAGTGACGGAAACTTCATTGAATCATTAGAAACAAAATTAAAACCTTTGGAAAATAAGATTGCACTATTACAAAGGAGAATCAAACATAAGGTCAAAGGTTCGGACAATATTAAAAAAGCATATGTAAAACTGGCGCTTTTGCATAAAAGAAAAGCCGACACTCGAAATAATTTTTTACATCAAGTCTCAACACTACTTATCAAAAACCACGACCTGATAGTGATTGAGGATTTGAAGATAAAAAACATGAGCAAGTCGGCTAAAGGAACGATAGAAAATCTCGGAAAAAATGTTAAAGCCAAAGCGGGATTGAACCGCTCTATTTTAAATGAAGCGTGGCATAAGTTTTTCACGTATCTTGAATATAAACTTAAATTAAAGGGCGGAATACTAATAAAAGTAGACCCCAAACACACAAGTCAAACCTGCATACAATGCGGACATATAAGTAAAGAGAGCCGCAAGGAGCAGGAGACATTCAAGTGCATAAAGTGCGGATATGAGACCAATGCCGACGTCAATGCCGCACAAAACATCTTAAAAAGGGCAGGACTTGCCCGGATGGCCTGTCAAGCGAACCTCATAAGAGGTCAGCAGCAGGAACCCTCTGAAGCTTACAACAGTAGCAATATTGTTGTTTAGCAGTAGGATCATCGGCCTTTAGGCCGGGACGTCAAAAAATCTTTAAGAGGATTTACGGAGGCCTTGTTATGTCATCAGTTGCTATGAGTTTAAGACTTCCTGAATATTATGCTCAAAGACTTGAGTTTTTAGCTAAGGAAATGGGGCGTTCAAAAACTGATTTAATTATTGACGGACTTAAAGAATTGTTTGCAGATAGACTTGATTCTGCCATTACATATTTGACTGATGAACAGTATCAGTGCTTGCTTGATATTCTAAATAATCCCATACCGTCTGATGTTCAAGCAAAAATGGATGAGACTTTGAATTACAAGTTTCAATGGAAAAGGCAGAATTAACGTGATATGCAAATTGAGTTTTTTGAGCCAAGAGTCATCAAAGAAAGTGATTTAAGTTTGTTTGCTGCTTTTGATTGCGGAGAGCCGATTTTAAACAGTTGGTTGCAAAATAAGTGTTTGGGCAACGGTAAGCGTAATGCAAGCAAAACCTATGTTGTTATATCTTCAGACGGCTGTTTGGCTACTTTTTATTGTTTGTCAGCACATATGATAAATCATAGTTTTCTTAAGGCCTCATTAAAAAGACATATGCCGGATCCAATTACTGTTTTGTTGCTTGGAAGGCTTGCTGTAGATTTGAAATATCAAAAGTTAGGATTAGGCAAGGCATTAGTACAGAATGCGCTGCAGATTTCAAAACAAGTAGCGCAAACTATAGGTGTCGTAGGTTTGTATACATATCCGTTATCTGAGAAAGCGGCAAATTTTTATGAAAACCGTGGATTTATGCAGATAAAAGATGATTTTCCTGGCATGATTTTTAAACTTTGAATTCTTTTTTGATAAGGAAAGTTGAGATATTCGTTTTTCAAGGTTGAAAATCATGAGAGTTTTTACTTATAAGGAGTGCCTTTATCAGAGCGATTTCAGGGGGACTTTCCGGTAAGGTGAAATACGATAAAACGGTTAATGCTTGGAGTAAAAATCAAAGAAAAAGGCTGAACATTACCGCCTTCGTGGTTTGCTTTAGTAACGTCTGAAGTGATTTAGTTTTTGGGAAGATAAAGGCTCTTGATATCGGCTTTTTCAAGGGTCAAAAGCTTTAACTTTTTATCAAGACCTCCTGCGTATCCGGTAAGGCTTTTATTGCTGCCGATAACGCGATGGCAGGGGATGATAATGGAAATAGGGTTGCGACCTACGGCACCGCCGACAGCTTGTGCCGACATTTGCTTAACCCCTTTTTCTTTGGCAATTATCGCGGCGATGTCTCCATATGTCATAAATTTACCAAAGGGAATTGTCTGAAGTATTTGCCATACTTTTAGTTGGAAATTAGTGCCGATAAGGTGTAGCGGGACTCTTACAGTCGGCTCTTTCCCTTTAAAATACTCGTCAAGCCAAGCTTTTGCCTTTTTTATGGTTTCGATTTCTTTTTCTTCATGTAAAGGATCAAGATTTCTTGCAAAATATTTCTGCTTATAAAACCATAAACCGGTAAGACCGATTTCATCAGATGCCAAAAGGATCTTACCCAAGGGTGAAAAATATTTTGAGGTACAAATCATTATCTAAGCCCTTTTGGAGATTAATGCGTCGTTTCTAAAATTTTTACCTGCGAGCCGACGGCTTTTCTTACAGCTTCAATCATGTGATCGGCATTAGGACACGGGAAACCTATAGGCACTCCTTTTTTGATGCAGGAAGCAAAAGCTATGCATTCAGCACCGCGGCGCACTAATTCTTTAGCTCTTAAAACGGCATCTTTGCCGGGGCAGCCTCCGCAGCTTACAAAGCCCACAAGCTCAAGCTCCCCTTCAAGTGTAGAGAAAGAGCCGCTTTTAATTTTCAGACTTTTAAAGTCAGTAGTTCCCGGACAATAATTTTCAGTTTTCCTGCAGCGAATGATTCCGATTTTCATACAAAAGGCTCCGTCCTGGTTTGTTGTAAAAGGTAGGTATATCTAAATTATATAGTTAAAGGCGGGGACTCTTTTAAGATGAATAGGGTAAATAGAAAATTTTGCACTATGTAAGTAAGAGAATAACGGATCCTGATATTTATTTGCTTTCTGGCGTGAAATAAGATTGATCTTTTAACTTTTTAAGTATTAAAATACACTGCTCCCGATTGTCGGGAGAATAGTAAAGTCTGTCCAATAATGGACCAACAGGAGATTTTATTTAATGGCTACTATTAACCAGCTGGTTCGTAAGCCGCGTGTGAAGGTTGTTTCAAAGAATAAGGTTCCGGCCTTGGAAGCATGCCCTCAGAAGCGTGGTGTATGCACCCGCGTTTATGCTACTAAGCCTAAGAAGCCGAATTCGGCTATGCGTAAAGTTTGTCGTGTCCGCTTGACCAACGGTTTTGAAGTTACTTCTTATATCGGCGGTGAGGGTCACAACCTGCAGGAACACTCTGTCGTTATGATTCGCGGCGGACGTGTTAAGGATCTTCCGGGTGTTCGTTACCACACCATTCGTGGTACCTTGGACTGCTCCGGTGTTAAAGATCGCAAGCAGGGTCGCTCTAAGTATGGTGTCAAGAAGCCGAAGGCTTAATCGACATCCCCGCAGAGTAAGGCCAAACAGCAATTAGTGCTAGAGATATAAAGAAGTTTAACCAAAGTTTTGGAAAACCCTGAAGTTACGAGGATTTATAAATGCCAAGACGTCGTGTCGTAGGTCAGCGCAAGATTCTGCCTGATCCTAAGTTCGGTTCAGAGCTGTTAGCAAAGTTCATCAATGTCGTTATGAAAGATGGTAAAAAGTCCATCGCTGAGAGCATTGTTTACGGCGCTTTAGATATCATTTCCCAGAAGAGCGGCAAGGAGCACCTCGCCCTGTTCGAGGAAGCCCTTGATCATATTCGCCCTGCAGTTGAAGTTAAATCCCGCCGTGTCGGCGGTTCTACCTATCAGGTACCGGTTGAAGTACGTCCTGCCCGCGGCAATGCATTAGCAATGCGCTGGCTCGTTGACGCTGCCCGTTCCCGTCATGAGAAGACCATGGCTCTCCGTTTAGCCGGTGAGATGATGGATGCTTCCGAAAGCAAGGGTACTGCTGTTAAGAAGCGTGAGGACGTTCATCGTATGGCTGAGGCTAATAAGGCCTTTGCTCACTTCCGCTGGTAAAATTAGAGGTTTTTTAAATTGCCACGTACAACTCCTATACAACTGTACCGTAATATTGGTATCAGTGCTCATATCGATGCCGGCAAAACCACTACTACCGAGCGTATTTTGTTCTATACCGGAAAGAACCACAAATTAGGTGAGGTTCATGACGGTGCTGCCACCATGGACTGGATGGTCCAGGAGCAGGAACGCGGTATTACCATTACTTCTGCTGCTACTACCTGCTATTGGCAAGGTATGGCACACCAGTTTAAGAATAAATACCGTTTCAACATTATTGACACCCCGGGCCACGTAGACTTCACTATTGAAGTTGAGCGTTCCATGCGTGTTCTTGACGGCGCCGTAATGGTTTACTGCGCAGTAGGCGGCGTTCAGCCTCAGTCCGAGACCGTATGGCGTCAGGCCAACAAGTACCATGTCCCTCGTATTGCTTTTGTTAATAAGATGGACCGTACCGGTGCTAACTTCCTGCGTGTCGTTGAGCAGATTAAGACCCGCCTTAAGGGCAATCCGGTTCCTCTTCAGTTGCCTATCGGTAAAGAAGATACCTTCGTCGGCGTCGTTGACTTGTTAAAGCGTAAAGCTATTGACTGGAACGAAGCAGATCAGGGCGTAACCTTTGAGTACGTTGACATCCCTGAGGACATGAAGGAAGCCGTTGAAGAGTGGCGCGCTAAATTAGTTGAAGCCGCTGCAGAAGCCAACGAAACCTTAATGGAAAAATATTTCGGCGGTGAAGAGCTTACCGAAGACGAAATCGTTGCCGGTATCCGTGAGCGTACTTTACGTTGCGAAATCATCCCGATGTGCTGCGGTTCAGCATTTAAGAACAAGGGTGTTCAGGCTATGCTTGACGCCGTCGTTATGTACTTGCCTTCACCGCTTGATATTCCTCCGGTTAAAGGTGAGAAGCTTGACGGCACCCCTGATGAGCGTAAGGCATCTGATGCCGAGCCGTTCTCAGCTTTGGCTTTCAAGATCGCAACCGATCCTTTCGTCGGTAACTTGACTTTCTTGCGCTGCTATTCCGGTACCATCAATTCAGGTGACACTGTTTTGAATTCCGTTAAACAGAAGCGCGAGCGTTTCGGCCGCTTGGTATTGATGCACGCCAACAACCGTCAGGAAATCAAAGAGATTTATGCCGGTGATATCGTTGCCGCTATCGGTTTGAAGGAATCCACCACCGGTGATACTTTGTGCGATGAAGCTCATCCGATTATTCTTGAGCGTATGGAGTTCCCTGAGCCGGTTATTTCCGTTGCCGTTGAGCCTAAGACCAAAGCCGACCAGGAAAAGATGGCTCTTGCCTTGAACCGTTTGGCTCAGGAAGATCCTTCATTCCGTGTTCACACCGACGAAGAGTCCGGTCAGACCATTATTTCCGGTATGGGTGAGTTGCACCTCGACATCATTGTTGACCGTATGCGTCGTGAATTCAACGTTGACTGCAACGTCGGCAAGCCTCAGGTTGCTTACCGTGAAACCATCCGTTCCAAGGTCGAGTCCGAAGGTAAGTTCGTACGTCAGTCCGGCGGCCGCGGTCAGTACGGTCACTGCTGGCTCCGTATTGAGCCTCTTGAGGCCGGAAAGGGCTATGAGTTTGCCAACGAAGTCGTCGGCGGTGTTATTCCTAAGGAATACATTCCTGCCGTTGACAAGGGCGTTCAGGAGCAGGTTGCAAACGGCGTTCTCGCCGGTTACCCGGTTGTTGACGTTAAGGTTACCGTTTACGACGGTTCATACCACGAAGTTGACTCCTCAGAAATGGCCTTCAAGATCGCCGGTTCCATGGCATTCAAGAGCGGCTTTATGAAAGCTAACCCGGTCCTTCTCGAGCCTTTGATGAAGGTTGAAGTCGAGACTCCGGAAGAGTACATGGGCGACGTTATCGGTGACCTCAACCGCCGTCGCGGCTTGGTTGAAGGTATGGAAGACGGTCCTACCGGCAAGATTGTTCATGCCATGGTACCGCTTGCCGAAATGTTCGGTTATGCAACCGACCTGCGTTCCCAGACCCAGGGTCGTGCTTCTTACGTAATGGAATTCGGCCATTACGCTGAGGCTCCGAAGAATATTGCCGAAGCAGTTATCGCTGCTCGTCAGACTAAGTAATATTTAGTATAATTTGCGATGCGACGGTGCGTTCGCATCGCATAAATATAGGAATTTTAAAAAATGGCAAAAGAAAAGTATGTACGTTCTAAGCCCCACGTTAACGTAGGCACCATCGGTCACGTTG
>NZ_CAJKVK010000009.1 GCF_905203285.1 uncultured Succinatimonas sp. | reverse complement strand
GTCGTCAGCTCGTGTCGTGAGATGTTGGGTTAAGTCCCGCAACGAGCGCAACCCTTGTCCTTTGTTGCCAGCACGCAATGGTGGGAACTCAAAGGAGACTGCCGGTGACAAACCGGAGGAAGGCAGGGATGACGTCAAGTCATCATGGCCCTTACGGTCAGGGCTACACACGTGCTACAATGGGGCGTACAGAGGGAAGCGAGGCCGTGAGGCGGAGCGGAGCCCACAAAGCGTCCCACAGTTCGGATTGGAGTCTGCAACTCGACTCCATGAAGGCGGAATCGCTAGTAATCGCAAATCAGAATGTTGCGGTGAATACGTTCCCGGGCCTTGTACACACCGCCCGTCACACCATGGGAGTGGATTGCACCAGAAGTGGCTTGCCTAACCTTTTTGGAGGGCGGTTACCACGGTGTGGTTTATGACTGGGGTGAAGTCGTAACAAGGTAACCCTAGGGGAACCTGGGGTTGGATCACCTCCTTAACGAATTAAGAAAATTCAAAGACTTAGGCAAGAGTCCACACAGATAGTCTGAACCGTGTAGATAAAGAGAGCGTAAAGACAGGCGTTGGGTCTGTAGCTCAGTTGGTTAGAGCGCACCCCTGATAAGGGTGAGGTCGATGGTCCGATTCCATTCAGACCCACCAGCTAAGCTACGCTAAGATAGTCCGGCTAAAGCCTTTTGATGGCAAGAAGCTTTAGCCCGGCTGTTTTGCACAAACAGTCTAAGCTCTTTAACAACTTAAACTCAAGCTGAAATAAAAAACTCAATTAGTCAAAGAGAAAGGTTTCGAACAAGCGACGCAAGTCCGAAGTCTTTCCGGCAAGAAAAGTCGTATTGATTAGTTAGTAAGAGAACTTACGAAGAAGACTTTAAAGGACAACTCCGAGGTTTTCGGGGTTGTACGGTCAAGTAAGAAAGCGCACATGGCGGATGCCATGGCGCCGGGAGGCGAAGAAGGACGTGCCAATCTGCGAAAAGCCGCGGTAAGCCGATAAGGGGCGTTAAGCCGCGGATGTCCGAATGGGGAAACCCGACATACGTAAGTATGTCATCATGCCGTAAGGTATGAAGCGAACCGGGGGAAGTGAAACATCTCAGTACCCCGAGGAAAAGAAATCAACCGAGATTTCCCAAGTAGCGGCGAGCGAACGGGAAGGAGCCCAAAAGTCAACTATGTCTTAGCGGAATCACGTGGGAAAGTGAAGCGCAGAGGGTGAGACTCCCGTACGCGAAGGGGCATAGATGATGAGCGCGAGTAGGGCGGGACACGAGGAATCCTGTCTGAAGATGGGGGGACCATCCTCCAAGGCTAAATACTACCCGGCGACCGATAGTGAACCAGTACCGTGAGGGAAAGGCGAAAAGAACCCCGGGAGGGGAGTGAAATAGAACCTGAAACCGTGTGCGTACAAGCAGTGGGAGCGTTACGAAAGTAATGTGACTGCGTACCTTTTGTATAATGGGTCAGCGAGTTGTCCGTATTAGCGAGGTTAACCTAGATGGGGGAGCCGCAGGGAAACCGAGTCATAACCGGCGAGGAGTTGATACGGGCAGACCCGAAACCGAGTGATCTAGTCCGGGACAGGCTGAAAGCAGGGTAACACCTGCCGGAGGGCCGAACCCACTGACGTTGCAAAGTCAGGGGATGATTTCGGACTAGGGGTGAAAGGCCAATCAAACCCGGTGATAGCTGGTTCTCCCCGAAAGCTATTTAGGTAGCGTCCCGTGGTGACGGACGGGGGTAGAGCACTGTAACGCCGAGGGTTGCGTCAAGTGATACCGAGGCGTAGCAAACTGCGAATACCGTCCAGTTGAAAGCGGGGGACACACGGTGGGTGCTAACGTTCATCGTGGAGAGGGAAACAACCCGGACCGCCGGCTAAGGTCCCGAAGTTCAGATTAAGTGGGAAACGATGTGGGAAGGCATAGACAGCCAGGATGTTGGCTTAGAAGCAGCCATCATTTAAAGAAAGCGTAATAGCTCACTGGTCGAGTCGGCCTGCGCGGAAGATGTAACGGGGCTAAAATCTGACACCGAAGCCGCGGATTTGCACGTAAGTGCAAGTGGTAGGGGAGCGTTCTGCAAGCCGGAGAAGGTAAGTCGGGAGGCTTACTGGAGGGAGCAGAAGTGCGAATGCTGACGCAAGTAACGATAAAACGGGTGAAAAGCCCGTTCGCCGGAAGACCAAGGGTTCCTGTCCAACGTTAATCGGGGCAGGGTGAGTCGGTGCCTAAGGCGAGGCTGAAAAGCGCAGTCGAAGGGAAACGGGTTAATATTCCCGTACCGGATAATATTGCGATGAGGTGACGGAGAAGGTAAGGCAGGCCGGAGAGCGGAAGTTCCGGTGAAAGGCTGTAGGGAATCGCGGGGGTTAAAAGATCCGCGGTGATAAACTGAGAGCCGAGAGGAGCAAACCACGGTTTGTGAAGCTGCTAGGTCCAGGCTTCCAGGAAAAGCCTCTAAGCTTAGATATTATGCGGCCGTACCCCAAACCGACACAGGTGGTCGGGTAGAGGATACCAAGGCGCTTGGGAGAACCCGGGTGAAGGAACTAGGCAAAAATGTACCGTAACTTCGGGAGAAGGTACGCTGTCGGGTGTGAAATCCGCACGGAGGGAGCACTTGACAGCCGCAGCTAAATGGCGGCTGGGACTGTTTAACAAAAACACAGCACTCTGCGAACCTGAAAGGGGAAGTATAGGGTGTGACACCTGCCCGGTGCCGGAAGGTTAAATGATGGGGTCAGGCGCAAGCTGAAGCCCTTGAGTGAAGCCCCGGTAAACGGCGGCCGTAACTATAACGGTCCTAAGGTAGCGAAATTCCTTGTCGGGCAAGTTCCGACCTGCACGAATGGTGTAACCATGGCCGCGCTGTCTCCACCCGGGACCCAGTGAAACCGAAATCGCTGTGAAGATGCAGTGTACCCGCGGCTAGACGGAAAGACCCCGTGAACCTTTACTGCAGCTTGACACTGAACCTTGAACCTGTTTGCGCAGGATAGGCGGGAGACACGGAAGTCGGAGCTCAGGCTCTGATGGAGTCGCCCTTGAAATACCGCCCTGACAGTTTTGAGGTTCTAACCTAAGGCTTAAATGACATGGGACAGTGTCTGGCGGGAAGTTTGACTGGGGCGGTCTCCTCCCAAAGGGTAACGGAGGAGCACGAAGGTCGGCTGGTTACGGTCGGAAACCGTGATGACAGTGCAATGGCGAAAGCCGGCTTAACTGCGAGACCGACAAGTCGAGCAGATACGAAAGTAGGTCATAGTGATCCGGTGGTTCCATATGGACGGGCCATCGCTCAACGGATAAAAGGTACTCTGGGGATAACAGGCTGATACCGCCCAAGAGTTCATATCGACGGCGGTGTTTGGCACCTCGATGTCGGCTCATCACATCCTGGGGCTGAAGTTGGTCCCAAGGGTATGGCTGTTCGCCATTTAAAGTGGTACGCGAGCTGGGTTCAAAACGTCGTGAGACAGTTTGGTCCCTATCTACCGCGGGCGGAGGATGATTGAGGGGGATTGCTCCTAGTACGAGAGGACCGGAGTGAACGGACCGCTGGTTTACGGGTTGTCATGCCAATGGCACGGCCCGGCAGCCAAGTCCGGGACTGATAACCGCTGAAAGCATCTAAGCGGGAAGCAGGCCCCGAGATGAGTCATCCCGAGCGCAAGCTCCGAAAGGGCCGTTTAAGACGAAGACGTAGATAGGCCGGAGGTGGAAGCCCCGTGAGGGGTGAAGCTAGCCGGTACTAATGACCCGCGAGGCTTGGCCGTACAACCCCGGAAAGCACGGAGGGTTTGTGGCGCGAGAAGAGACCTTTTAAAGGCTAAAGAGGGAAGGCTTGAGGATAAGTTAGAAGAATACGCCCGGTGACGATAGCTTTGCAGAACCACCTGTAACCATTCCGAACACAGAAGTGAAATGCAAACACGCCGATGGTAGTGCAACGTACGTTTGCGCGAGAGCAGGTCATTGCCGGGCATCCTATAATGCGGAGCGGTAGTTCAGCCGGTTAGAATGCCTGCCTGTCACGCAGGAGGTCGCGGGTTCGATTCCCGTCCGTTCCGCCACTATCACGATAAACCTTAGTTAAAAAAGAATCAAAGAAGCAGCTTACGAGCTGCTTTTTTTATTTCTGTCGTCCGCCTTTGCTTTCCCGATTCTTTATAATTCAACCGGATCTGCTTCATTTAATGCTTTTTTATCACCTGTCTTATATCTGTTTTAAGTAGTAAACTTACTTATAAATAACAGGTTATGAAGTAAGTGATCTTTATGCGTAAATTTTTATTGTTTCTTTTCTCAATTTTTTTTATTGCATTTAATGCTAATGCGCAGACTTATAAAATTGCCGTTGATGCAGCTTATCCTCCTTTTTCTTTTAAACAGGGAGATACCTTTGTCGGAATTGAGCTTGATATGCTCGCGGAAATTGCAAAACGTGAAGGCTTTTCTTACGAACTAAAATTCATGAATTTTGATGGGGTGATCCCGGGATTGGTTTCAGGTCAGATTGACGGAGCTTTAGACGGGATCAACATTTCTGATGAACGTAAAAAAATTGTTGATTTCTCTGATGGTTATTTTAAATCCGGTCTCTGTGTTGTAACTCGTGTCGATGATGACAGAATTAAGCAATTTGCCGATTTGAAGGGAAAAACTGCTGCAATAAAAAAAGGTACCTATGGCATGGAGTTTGCCGAAAAACATAAGCAGGTTTTGGATTTACATCTTCAATACTATTTATTAAGCCCGGATTTAGCTTTGGCTGTTCGCAACCATAATGCTGATTTCTTTATGGAGGATTATCCCGTTATCTCTTATCAAATAAAAATCGGAGAGCAGCAGGGGCTTAAGATTGCTCTTAGGGATATTTACGGATCTCCTGTCTATGCTTTCGCAGTTAAAAAAGGAGAGAATCAGGATTTATTAAATATGTTTAATAGAGGGCTTAAATCTATAAAAGATGACGGGACTTTCGATAAAATATTAAAACGTTATATTGAGTAATAACTTTTTAAAAATATATATTTTGCTGTTAGAACTTTGATCTCGCGGATCTTTTGTAAATAAATGTGATGATTGATTTGACCAAACTGCCTTTAAGCATTACTTCATTTAGTGAGTTTGCTGCAAATTCGATGATTTATGTAGATAAAACGGATTTAGTGGCAAGCCTAGCCCGTTTTAGAAATCCGTTTTTTTATCCCGTCCGCGCAGATTCGGTAAATCAACATTAGTAAGCACTTTTCATGAGTATTCTTAAACGGTCTAGATATGCTTTGAAGATGACAGAAGACTTTATATCTGTGAGTTTAGGGTTATAGGCAGGGATGACAACGTTCAAGAGAAACTTGCAAAAGCCAAAGAACAAATCAGGGAAAAGAAATACGGTTTAAGAATCACCGATAAGGAAGTGATTACGCTTGCAATTGTCATCGTTAATGAAAACAAGGATGACACGCACACTCCTATGCGTGAAGTTGCAGCAATTGAGGAAGTCATTTAATTTCCTATCTCCCTAAAAAGGGAGATAGGTTTGTTAATTTTTAGTCTTGTGTAAACTCGGTAAGAGCTTTATCTAAAAGCTTTATTCCTTCTTCTATCGTTTTATTTTTGATATTAAGTGCAGGAGCAAAACGCAAAACTCCATGACCTGCTGTAAGAATAAAAAGACCGTATTTTGCGCAAATCTGTTGGATTTCTCCTGCTCTGTCTTTAAGATTTTCATTAAGTTCAGCTCCAAGCAGTAAGCCTTTGCCGCGAATTTCTTTAAAAATGCCGTATTTATGTTTAAGTTTTTCGAGCGATTGTTTAAGTGTTATACCTTTTTCTTTAACGTTATTTAAAAAAGACTCTTTTGAAATAGTGTCAACGACATAGGAACCGACAGCACAAGCTAAAGGATTACCGCCAAAAGTTGAACCGTGGGTTCCTGGACTAAAGTGCTCAGCAATTTTATCGCTTGTCAAAACGGCTCCTATAGGAATGCCTGAAGCCAGACCCTTTGCAGATGTCAGAATGTCCGGAACTACATTAGTATTCTGATATGCGTAAAATGAACCGCATCTTCCGACGCCGGTTTGGACTTCGTCAAAAATCAACAAGGCGTTATGACTTGTACATAATTCTCTAACGGTTTTTAGAAACTCCGGATTAGCTTCAATGATTCCACCTTCACCCTGAATCGGTTCTAAAATTACAGCGCAAGTTTTATCGCTTATATGTTTTTTAAAAGTTTCTATATCATTAAAAGGTAAATGGGTTATAGCTCCTGGTTTTGGACCGAAACCGTCTGAATATTTGTCTTGACCGCCGACACTTACGGAAAACAGTGTTCTGCCGTGAAAGCTGTGTCCGAAGGAAATGATTTCATCTTTAGTTTCTCCGTAAAGATTGAATGCTACGCGTCTTGCAAGCTTTAAGGCCGCTTCATTAGCTTCAGCTCCTGAATTTACGAAAAATACTTTGGAAAAATCAGTATGCTCGGTAAGTTTTACAGCAAGAGTCAAAGTTGAGATATTGGTGAAGATATTACTTGCATGAATTAGTTTTTTGCTTTGTTTTTTAATGACGCTTTGTACGCCTTTATTACAATGACCTAAACTGTTAACGGCAATTCCCCCGGTAAAATCGACGTATTTATTGCCGCAACTGTCAAAAAGATAAGAGCCTTTTCCTTTGACGATTAAACAGTTAAAAGGCTTATAGCAAGGAATCATTACTTTATCGAAAGTGTTTCTGGTAATTTTAGGCATGATCTTTATGCCTCCTTTACAAAATTAATTTCATATGCGACTTCATCACATCTGTCTTTTTTAGGACAGTTATCGCAATCTTTAAGAATTTTTTCAGGTAAGGCAGTAATTACTGTTTTACTAAAACCCACTTTTGAGAAAAATTGCGGATTACGGGTTAAAACGAAAACCTTTTTAATGTCCATTTTGCGGGCACGTTTTAGCAAAAATTCAACAATTGCTCTGCCTTGTCCTTGCCTTTGTATTTGTGGAGAAACCCCAAGCGATCTGATTTCAGCAAGACCCGAGTCGTAAACGTAAAGGCAGGCGCATCCGCATACCACGTTATCTTTTACGCAAACGGCAAAAGATAAGATATTGCGTATAAGATCAGCTCTTTTTCGCGGAAGGTTCTCGCCTTGTTTGGCCCAATAAGAAACCATGCTTTCAAGACTGTCTATATCACTTAAGCGGGCTTGACGGACTAAGAAATGTTCCGGATTGTTTTTATTTAAGACAGTTGAGATTTGAGCTATAGCTTCTTCAATTTTATTTAATTCTGTATTGCTTAATTTAGATCTTTGATTTAAATACAAAGCCTCATTATAAAGATCTTCTATGGTTGCGTTTTTAAAAGCTTCTAAATTAAAGCTATGGATATTATCGGTGCCTTGGTTATTCATATAGATCTCCTGCGAATAGATTAATTTTTAAATACTTTTGTGGTTTAGCGGACTGAAAAAGAAGTACCGATTCGTCGCAGGGTAAAGAGATTTGAAATTAGATCGGGGTCGTTTAAGGAAGCAATAAAAACAGGGCGATGAGTAAGTTTTGCAGCATCAAGGGCGGTTTTGACTTTTACGATCATTCCGTCGGTAATAACCTTTTTACTGATAAGCTCTAAGGCTGTATCTTCAGCAAGGCTTTCAATGATATTGCCGTCTGCGTCTTTTACTCCTTTAACGTCTGATATAAAAAATAAAGGAGCATTAAAAACACGGGCTATTGCTAAAGCAACATCGTCAGCGTTGATGTTGTATACATTACCGTTTTCATCAATGCCTATTGAAGCGATAAAGGGAGTGATTTTATTTTCTAAAAGTAGAGAAATGAACTTACCGTTTGCCGGCAGTGCAGTCGCAACGTTACCGAACTTTTTATCAAAGGCCGATAAAGTAACACTGTCGCCGTCGGTTGCGATTAATCCTAAAGCGTTTAGTCCGCACGCTTTGGCATCTGCTTGCAGATAACGGTTGCAAAGACCTGCAAGAGCGGCGGTTATATATGGCATTTGTTCGGGAGGGCTTACCCGAATACCGTCAATTTTTTCGGTTTTTAAATTAAGTTGTTTAAGCAGTGCGTCTACTTCAACGCCGCCGCCATGGACAAAAATAACTTTTTTGTCTTTAACGGCCGAAAATAAAGCTTTTAAAGCAGCTTTATTTTCAAGAGCTTTTCCGCTTAACTTAATCACCGGTATGTCGTTTTGGGGCATACGTTATTCTCCTAGAGTAGAGCGGTGGTTTCGTTAAAATCAAAGTGCAGATTTAATGTCTGCACAGCTTGTGCTGCAGCACCTTTTTGCAGATTATCAATTGCAGAGCAAATGACGATGTATCCGTCTTCATTTACGCTAAAACCGATATCGCAGTAAGGCTGATTTATTACGTCCTGCAGTTTTGGTAATTCATTTTTAATTCTTATAAGCGGCTTGTTTTCATAATATTTTAAAAATACAGCAAGAACGCTTGCGGCATCAACTCCCGGTACAAGTTTTGCCGTGATAGTGGTTAAGATACCGCGTTTAAATGATCCTAAATGCGGATTGAAAATAACTTTAGTTTTTACGTATTCTTCAATTTCAGGTAAGTGACGATGCTTGAAAATATTGTATGCATTTAGGCTGACTTCGCAAAAACTATTGCTTAGTTTTGCTTTGCGTCCGGCACCGGAAACACCGCTTACTGAATTGATTACCGGTACGAAATTAACGTCAAGAAGCTTCTCATGGGAAAGCGGAATAAGCGGCAGTTCAGCTGATGTCGTATAGCATCCCGGAATTGAAAGCATTCTGGTATTTTTTATTTCATCATGATTTGCAATTTCGCAAATGGAATAAACGGCTTTATTTAAGAGCTCAAGATGTTCATGCTTAAAGCCGTAATATTTTTCATAAGCACTAAGATTTTTAAGTCTGTAAGCTCCGGATAAGTCAAAAACCGCACAGCCTGCTTCATATAAAATGGGAGCAATATCGTGACTTACTTTATGATCGGTTGCCAAAAATACTGCATCAATTGCACGGAAAGTGTCTTTTAATTTATCACCAGAAGGGAGAGGTTCAAAGATAAGATCTGTTTTATTAAAAAGAGAGCCGTACAACGAATTTATTTTTTTGTTTTTATCTTCACTTTTTTCAGATACGAAAAGGTTGGTAAGCAAAACCTTAGGATGCTTTAAAAGAATAGAAACAAGTTCAGCTCCGGCATAACCGCTTGCGCCAACAATCGCAACTTTTATCATGATTTACTTCCTAAAACTAAGTTTTTTAATATTAAAAAAATTTAATTTTTGATTCACCATGATTAGAATTTACGCACTGTTTTAGTGATATGGATTTTGCTTTATATTTATTTGTTTTATAAGAAAAATATTTTATAAATGCACAAAAAAGGTGTAAAAAGTACGATGTGTCTTTTGAAAAATTTAGTTTTTTTTGCGTTTTTAGCATTTAAATTGGTAAGTTTACAAAAGTGTTTTTGTGAAACGGTCAAATTTTATGTTTGCATTTAATGACTATTTTGAGATTTTACGCAGATTGGTATCTTTTGATACTCAAAGCTCAGATATTTCAGTTTTTGATAAGAGCAACAAAGAACTAATTGAGTATGCTGCAAACTTTTTAGAAGATCTTGGCTTTAAAGTTGAACTGATGCCGCTGCCTAACGGTAAATATAATCTTATGGCAGCATTAAATGGTAAAGACGGCGGAGTGATGCTGTCATCTCATACTGATACTGTTCCTTGTGATGCAAAACTTTGGCAAAGCGATCCGTTTGAACTTATACAAAAAGGTGAAAAACTGTATGGTTTAGGTGCCTGTGATATGAAAGGCTTTGCCGCTTTATCTTTATATTTTGCTAAAAGTATAGCGCAAAGGGGCAGTAATAAGCCTTTGCAGGTTGCTCTTACCGCAGATGAAGAAACATCAATGATAGGGGCTCAAAATTTTATAAACAGTAAAGATGTTGCTCCTGATTTGATTATTATAGGCGAACCTTCTTCATTGCATTGCATAAGCGCTCATAAGGGTTATATGGCTAGAAAAGCCGTGTTTAAAGGAAAGTCATGTCATTCAAGTGATCCAAGTCAGGGGATTAATGCAATTAAACTTGCGTCTTTATTTATAAATGAGCTCAATCTTTTTGAACAGGAGCTTAAAACATATAGAGATGAGCGTTTTTCAGTTCCGTATCCGACGATTAATATCGGTGCCATTCATGGCGGTGACAGCATCAATCGCGTTTGTGCAGAAGCTGAACTTTTATTCGATGTAAGACCGACACCTTTTTTTGAAGCTAAAAAGATTGATAGAAGACTTAGAGCCATTATCGAAACAATAAATGAACGTTTTGCAGATGCTGGCGCAATAGAAATTCTTTATCCTGACATTGATGTTTTTGATAATAAGAATAGACATATCTTGTCAATTTTTGAGGAATTATTAGGTGAAGACTCTATTGGGGTAAGTTATTGTACTGAGGCTTCTTTATTGAAAAATTTGGGTTCGACGGTTGTTTTCGGTCCCGGAAATATTGCTAATGCACATCAGATTGATGAGCATATTGAAATCGGCGAAATTGAAAAGTGTTATTACTTATTGGAAAAAATATACGAAAAACTATATTAAATAAAGAACAGGCCGCGTTGCGGCCTTAAGATTAATGAGTTTTAGAAAAAGGTATCGGTTTTTGCAGATTTGAACAAAGCTCTCCTTCCAAATCGTGCGTATCGCTTGAGGTAATTTCTACTTTAACGATATCTCCTTCACGAATGCCTTTGGCGTTGTGTACGGTAATGATGCCGTCTACGTCAGGAGCTTCATATTTGGAACGTCCTACGGCAGTACCGTTCTCGTTTAGTGTGTCGATAATTACATCATAGACTTTACCGATCCTTGTCTGTAATTTTTCTTTTGAAATTTGCTCTTGAGTCTCCATCAAGATTGCGGCACGTTCTTCGCGTATTTCCGGATCGATAGGATCAGGAAATTCATTTGCGGCAGCCCCGTCAACGTCAGAGTAGGGGAAGCATCCTACTCGGTCAAGTTTTGCTTCTTTTATGAAGTCAAGAAGCTCATTGAAATCTTGCTCAGTTTCTCCCGGAAATCCTGTAATAAAAGTGGATCTGATAGCAATGTCGGGACGGATTTTGCGCCAATTTTCAATAGTGGATAGCATCTTTTCGGTATTACCGGGGCGGCGCATCAGCTTTAAGATCCTTTCACTTGCATGCTGAAGTGGCACGTCAAGGTAGGGAAGAACAATATTGTCCGCCATCAGTTCGACGATTTTATTTGCCTCTTTGCTTGGATATACGTAATGAATACGCAGCCAGCGCTTTAACGGGGCAAGATCCTTACATAATTGGGATAATGTAGGTTTATTTTTTAAATCAAAACCGTAATCAGACGAATCCTGGGCAATAATTAACAGTTCTTTTACACCGCGTTGGGTAAGGTCGCTTGCTTCTTTATAAATATCATCCGGATTTCTTGAACGCAGCGGACCGCGTAATGAAGGAATAATGCAAAAAGCGCAGCGATGCCGGCAACCTTCGGCAATTTTTAAATATGCATAATGAGGCGGAGTAAGAAGAATTCCGGACGGACTTACATGCTGGACAGCTTCTTGCGGCGGTTCACCTACTAAATCGCGGATCCCGCGCAGCACGGATGCCCTGGTTCCGGGGCCGTACACGGCGGCAACTTGCGGATATTCTTTTAAAATAAGCTGAGCTTTGGCACCAAGACAGCCTGTTACTATAACTTTAGGAGCATAGGAAATCGCTTGCCCTATAGCATCAAGCGATTCTTCTACGGCAGGAGAAATAAAACCGCAGGTGTTGACTACGATTAAATCGCAATCTTCGTAATTGGCTTCAATTTGATAGCCTTTAGCAATCAATACTGATGTTAATCGTTCGGTATCGACAAGGTTTTTGGCGCAGCCAAGAGAAATAAGACCGATTCTTGGGATTTTTTGCATAGAAAATAAATATGAAAAAGCCCGAAAGCATATTCGGGCTTTAGATTAAAGTAAAAATTACTAAGCTTTAAAGGTCTGCTCAAGAGGCGGTACAACTTGCTTTTTACGGCTCATAACGCCCGGCATCCACATATTGGAATCAGCCTTTAATGCGCCGATTACGGCAGCAGCGTCATCAGATGAGAGCATAAGCTCAGAACCTTCTTTCATGATGTCGGTAAGGACTAAGATAGCGCTGTGGCGGCCTTCGTTTTTGACGGCTTCAAGTTCTGACTTTAATGCGGCTTTAAGCTCTGGAGTTACCATTTCAAGAGAGATAAGCTCAAGCTGACCGATGCCGACTTTTTTACCTGACATATTAAAGTCTTTAAAGTCACGGAAAATAAGATCGCGAGGACTTGCACCGTCAAGGCAGCTTTTAGCTTTGAACATATCCATGCCAAGAGCCTGCATATCGGTGATGCCGGCAATTGCTGCAAGCTCAGCAGCTGCTTTTTTATCGGCGTCGGTACAGGTCGGGCTCTTGAATAAAACAGTATCGGAAAGAATAGCGCACAACATGGCACCGGCAAGGTTTTTATCGATAGCAACACCGTAGAAGTCATGCATTATTTTGATTACGGTGTTTGAGCAGCCTACGGGCTGGATCCAGCATTCAACCGGGCTGTCTGAAGTTACGTCGCCTAATTTATGGTGATCGATAATTCCAAGAAGCTTGGCTTTGGTAAAATCTTCAGGGGCTTGAGCCAGGTCAGAGTAGTCAACTAAATAAACGTCATTTCCGGCAATGGAAGAAACGATTTCCGGAGCGGATAAATTAAATTTCTTTAAAACGAATTCAGTTTCAGGAGCGGGAGCGCCTTGTGCTACGGCTTTAACATCAATTCCGCGTCCTTTGTAGAGATTAGCGGCTGCCAATGCTGCAACGATTGAATCAGTATCCGGATTTTTATGGCCTAAAACCAATGCTGTCATTTTTAAACCTCGGTAAATTAAATAATTTAACATTAAGATTTTACCACAGGCTTTGCTGCTTTGCTTTTTTGTAAGACGGCTCTTAGTTGTTAAAAATTAATAAAAGTAGGCTTTTTTCTTGATTAAGCTAACAGCTTAATAAATTTAACGTATTAATTAGCTTAAATTTAAGGTTATATTTACTAAAGACAAACTGTAATTCCATGCTTAAGTCTCAGCTATAGGCATGTGTTACAATGAGTTAGCACATAAATTTCTTTAACTGGCAGTAAAAATTTAAAACTGTGGTTAACTGAAAAGGCTGTGATAGTTACAGACAAAACTGAGCATTACCTTAAAGCCTGTTAATTAAATGCGGTAGTAATCATCTGCTTTTAAGCGGTGTGCAAGTTAAAAAGAGGATTTTATCGTGAAAAAGTTCCGGAATGTGTTAGTTATTATTGAAACAAGACAAATGCGGCAGCCCGCACTGGAACGCGCTTTAGCTTTGGCTCAGGCAAGCGGTAAGGATAAAGTCCGCATTACTGCCGTGATGCCGGTGTTTGATTTTTCCTGGGATTTGACTTCAATTTTGTCCGTTGAGCAGGAAGAAAGCATGCGTGAGTCCGTGATTAAAAAACATCAGAAGTGGCTTGACGCATATTTACGCATTAATGCAATGGGATTTGATATCACATCAAAAGTTATATGGTCTAAAACTATCGGCAAGGAAATAACCGCAACCGCAAAAGAAATCGGAGCGGATCTTATTGTAAAAACGGCAGATGTTCACGGTATGCTAGATTCTGTCATTTTTACTCCGCTTGATTGGCAGCTTCTGCGTCATTCCCCGGTTCCGGTGCTTATTGCTAAAGATCAATTGTGGCGTCCTGAAGGTATTATTGCAGTAGCTGTGGATTTATCCGATCCTTCCGATATGGAACTGCGCTATATCAATATGCGTCTTTTACGCGAAGCTCAAGAACTTGCTACCATTACACGCTGTCAAATTCATTTGGTAAACGCTATTCCTCCGGTAATTCCTCCGGCCTCTATTGATTTACCGGGATTTACCCCCGACCTTATCGGTGAAGAAGCTTTAAAAGAAGGATGTAAAAACGCTTTATCATTTGCCGCTCGTCATCGTATTCCTCCTGAACGTTGTCATATTCGTGAAGGCCAGCCTGATGAGGTTATTCCGACATTGTGTACGGAGCTTAAGCCTACCGTGCTGTTTATCGGAACTTCTGCTCGCAGAGGTATTGCCGTAGCTTTAGTCGGAAATATTTGTGAAAGAGTAATTGATGAATTAAACTGTGACGTGGCCGTCATTACCCCGAAGGCCGTTTTGGGAAGAATTCCGTTTGCCGCTGAAAAATAAGGAGTAAAGCGTGCGCGACGATACCGCGTTGCCTAAGAAGGCTGACGATTATGCCAGACACGTCAGCCCGTATTTTGTTATTGAAGATAAGCAAAGTAAATATAAAGCCGACAAGTTATTTAAACGCTTAAGACGTAAAGTAGGTCATGCCATAGGCGATTACGGCATGATTGAGCCTGACGATAAAGTAATGGTGTGTATTTCAGGCGGTAAAGACAGTTATGCAATGCTTGATTTGCTGTTGTCTTTAAAACGATCGGCTCCTTTTCCTTTTACTTTAATTCCTGTACATCTTGATTCCGGATTCCCCGGCACTCCTGAAGGTGTGGTTGAAGGACATCTGCAAAAAGTAGGTCTTCCTTACCACATCATTAAACGACCTGTTTTTGAAATCTCTAAAGAGAAACTTCAAGGCAAGAAAACCATGTGTTCCATTTGTTCACGCATGCGCCGCGGCTTTTTGTACGGTTTTGCTCGTGAAATGGGATATAACAAAGTTGCGCTTGGTCATCATCGCGATGATATTTTGGCAACGTATTTTCTGAATTTGTTTTATTCAGGAATTATGAAGACCATGCCGCCTATTCTGCGTACTGACGATGACACTTTAACTTTAATAAGGCCGCTTGCTTATTGCCGGGAAAGAGATTTAAACATTTTAAGCAAACTAAAAGATTATCCTGTTTTACCCAAAGGACTTTGCGGATATGGAGAAGATCAGCAGCGGGCCGCTATGGTTGCCATGCTGCGCAAATGGGATAAGGAATATCCTAAAAGAACGGATATTATTTTTAAAGCGCTTAAAAATGTAGTACCGTCACATCTTTTGGATCAGAATCTTTTTGATTTTTCCAAAATATCAGCTGGACCTAAGATCAAATAACATGCCTTTAAAGTTAGCTCGTTTTAAAGAAGATTTAAATGAGGAGCAATATAAAGCGGTATGTACTACTGAAGGGTATCTTCGGGTACTTGCAGGCGCCGGAACCGGAAAAACTAAGACTTTAGCTTATCGTTATGCATATTTGCTAACCGCTTTAGGTATGTCGCCAAAAGCGGTTTTGTGCGTTACTTTTTCAAATAAAGCCAGCAGGGAAATGCGTTGCCGTATAAATAAATTATGCGGAGATATTGCTCTTCCTTATGTGACCACTTTTCATGCTTTTTGCTGTGATCTTTTGCGTGAGGATATTCACGCTTTAAGCTTTGTCAAAAATTTTACCGTTATTGACGTATCCGATGTCAAGGAAGTATTAAAGCCGATCTTTAAATCATTGGGCATTACGGGTAAGGATTTTACTTTAAAAGATGCGTGGGAGTACATTGATTGGAAAAAGGGTGATATTTCATATGTGCCTGTCATGTGTGCTTATGACAGCAATAATATTTTAGAAGCGGCGGCAAATGCTTCAAATCTTAAAGAGCAGGTGTTCTGGCAGTATATTTATCAATGCAGAACCGCATGTTTTCTTGATTTTGATGATCTTATAGCTTTTGCTCTTACTATTTTGCGGACTAGAAAAGATATTAAAGAAAAGTGGCAAAGTCGTTTTGAATATATTGAGGTTGATGAATTTCAGGATATTGATGCCTTGCAATATGAGCTTATCAGTATTTTAAGCGGCAAGCATAAAAATCTGTTTATAGTAGGCGATCCTGATCAGACCATTTACTCGTTTCGTGGGGCAAATGTTAAATATTTTACTGATTTTGCAGAAAAATTTCCCGGTACTGTTACTATTAATCTTTTTAAAAATTATCGTTCTCAAGCTTATATTCTAGATTGTGCATATACCTTGATTTCAAATAATGACGACCCGGGACGCAAAAAGCTGCAGGCAATGCGTAAAGATATTGATATGGATGCCATGGCAGCAATTGCTGAGATAAAAAATAATGAGGAAGATGATTTAAAAACCGCTGATTTGCTTAAAGCGGCGTTTAATAAACAGCTTTTGCCTAATGACTATCCGGTAGAATTTAAGATTGTCGAGGATAATAAGAAAACTATGCTGCCGGTTATTGCCGGCTGTCCATCAGTGCAGTCGCAAGCAGAATTTGTCGTAAGGGAAATTTTAAACATTAAAGATATCAATAGACATTCATCCGTTGCTGTTTTGTACCGTTCAAAGCATTTATCTCAAAGTATTGAGCAGGCGCTTATTAAATATAATATTCCCTATCGGGTGTATGCCGATGTAAGGTTTATGGAGCGCAAAGAGATTAAAGATGTCGTTTCTTATTTAAGACTTATTTTTAATCCGGATGATGATGCTGCTTTTGTCCGCATCATCAATGTACCAAGACGAGGTTTTGGTATAACGCGGCTTTCCCGGCTTAAAAATTTGGCAAGTCAGGACAATCATTCTCTTTTTAGGACGCTTGTACATAGACTTGATGACAGAGATCTTAATGTAACAGCAGCGGTAAAGGAATTTGTTGAAAATATAATTTTATTAAATGAAAAATCTCCTGCAGGTCCCAGTGCCGAGCTTGAGAAAGTATTAAATCTTTTTAAGTATGAAGTAATGCTTAAAAAAGAAGGGGATAACGACAGACTTGAAAGCCTTGCTACTTTACGTTTTCTTGCGCGTGATTTTGAAAATAAAATGGGAGAGCGCAGCAATATAGCTGATTTTTTAACGCATCTGGCGCTGTCATCATCTAAAGATGATGATAATAACGAAAATCAGGTCGAGCTTATGACCGTACATAATTCCAAAGGTCTTGAGTTTGATTATGTGTTTGTTGTCGGAGTTAATGAGGGAATTTTTCCGTCATCAAAATCATCAAGTTTGCAGGAACTGCAGGAAGAACGAAGACTTTTGTATGTCGCTATGACCAGGGCGCAAAAACAGCTGTTTATTTGTATGTCCGGCGGTACCGCATATTCAGGAGAGGAGCTGAAAGTTTCGCGTTTTATTGAAGAGTTTAGGGAAGATGAAATCTTCGTTACCGGGAAAAAACTGATTAAGCCTTACTTAAACAGTGCAGTAAAACATGTTTTAAAACATTTTAGCATAGGAGATAAGGTTACAAATCCCGTTTTAGGTTATGGGAAAATAGAGGAAGTTAATGAAAAGTCCGGAGAATACTTGGTTTATTTTAAGAGTATTAATAAATCCCGAACTTTATCATTTAGTGCTCCTCTTGAACTGATTGATGCTAATGATGATGACTGATTAAAAGCGCGGCAATTACTCCTATAAGCAGAAAGAAGAAGCGATAAAGCATTTTTTGCTGGTTTTGGGATTTATATAACCTAGGCAGCAGATCGCAAAGAGACACGTAAATAAAGCTTGATGCCGACACGGCAAGAGCATAGGGTAAAAGTCCTTTTACCGTGTCTAAAAGGAAATATCCTAAAATCGCTCCGCAAATTGCTCCGCATCCTGAGATCAAACTTATTGAAAAAGCTTGAGTGCGGCTCATTCCGCAGTCAAGCAGAATAACGTAATCACCTATCTCCTGGGGAACTTCATGAATTAAGATGGCTGCGGTTACTGCAAGGCCTAAATGAATGTCTACAAGATAAGAGCTTACTAAAATAATACCATCGCAAAAAGCATGTAAAAATGTTCCGCATAAAAGACCGGCAGCTCCTTTGCTTAAAGCATTTTCCTTATGGCTGTGGGAATTAAAGAACATTTCAATTCCGATAAGTACCAATACGGCAATAAGCACAGTAAAGCCTATAGAATGCGGATTCAGGCTTTCTTCCATTGCTTCGGGTAAAAGATGACTTAAGGAGATGGTAATCAAAAGACCGACGGCAATAAGCGACAACGGCTTGGCAAAATTTTCAAGACGCTTTGATCCTGTAATTAAAATAATAAACGCTGCGGCAAGCGGTGCAATTACCGCTGACGGAATTAAATAGTAAAACACGATGCGATTTCCTTTTAAATTAGGACGACATTATACAGTTACTTAAGGCTTACTCGACTGATAAGAAATCGCATTTAGTCTGTATTTAGCACTTTTGATGCAATTAAAATTGCATCTTTAGTTGCTTTGACATTGTGAACACGGACGATTTTGGCTCCTTTCATCACCGAAATAACAGCGCCGCTTACTGATGCGTTATCACGAAGTGAAGCAACAGGTTCGTTTAATACTGCTCCGAGCATTGATTTGCGCGATAAAGCCGAAAGAATAGGATAAGGGCAAGCGCATAAAACATCCAAGTGCTTTAGTAACAAGTAATTATCGTCAACGCTTTTACCAAATCCAAACCCCGGATCCAAAATGATATTATTTTCTTTTATTCCGGCTTTTAAACAAATTTCTGCGCGCAGTAGAAGAAAATTTTTCACTTCTTCTACTACGTTTTTATATGAAGGATTGTTCTGCATGGTAGATGGAGTTCCCTGCATATGCATAAGACATACCGGTATCTGCAGTTTAGCGGCACATTCTACGGCATCAGGCTCGGTTAACGCGCGTATATCATTCCAAATATGCGCACCTTCCTTGACGCATTCTTTAATAATTGCCGGACGAGAGGTATCAACAGAGATCATAACGTCAAGATTAGCCGCTATCTTGCTTACAATCGGGACAACGCGGGAAGCTTCTTCATCTTCCGATACGTATGCGGCGCCGGGACGGGTAGATTCTCCGCCGATATCAATGATATCCGCTCCTTCATCTACCATCTTGACGGCATGAGCAAAAGCCTTATTTTTATCAATAAATTTTCCGCCGTCGGAAAAAGAGTCGGGAGTAACGTTTAAGATGCCCATGACGGCAGGAATATTAAGTTTAAGAGTACGATGATTAAAGCTAATCTGCATTATTTTTATCCTTTTTAACGTAAATCAGATATTTGACGGCAAATTCATTTTTTTCTTTGTGGTACAAAAGACTGAAGCGGTCAAGAGCAATCAGATCTCCTGCAAAAAAGTATCCTAGCTCTTTGAGGTGCTGTTCTAAACGCTTGATGCCGTTTAAATGTGCTTTTTTATCCCCTAAGATGGTGACGGATGCGTAAGTTCCTTTAGGCAGAGTGTATCTTAGTGCTTGTTTGCTGCCTTTCAAAGCTTTGGCACAAATATATGAGGCTTTAAGTTCTTTGTCAAAGTTCTTTTTTTCAATAATAAAGCCGAAAGTGCTTTGCAGAAAAATATTTTTATTGCAGCAATCAGTAAAGAATCGGGACATATGTTCGGATAAATCATCATAAGATGCGACAGCTGAAACATCTGTTTTAAAAGCAATAAAAGTTTCGCTTGGTTTATTTATTAGCCGTACCGTTTCGTAGTTAGAGGTTTTGATATCTTCAATTTCATTTAATAAATCGTTGATAAGCTCTTCTTTAAGAGCCAGTTTAAGCCGTTTTTGTTTTAAATATTCCTGCTTTTGCCGTAAAAAGCCGATAAAAGAATCGGCGTTAAAATTTTTAATTTGGGACTTTATTTCTTTTAACGGAGTATCGCTGTCCGTTAAAGTCTCAATGAAATTAAACAGGAAAAATTGTTCTGGAGCATAGTAGCGGTAATTATTTTTACCTATGAATTCAGGTTTGAGCAAGCCTATTTTATCGTAATGAAACAGTGTTTCTTTAGTGGTATTGCAAAGTTTGGCAAAGGTACCGCAAGTAAGTTTTTTTGTGTTCATAAAAATTTCTTGACTATAGGCTTACACTATAGTTCATGATCTCACCGCCTTGAATATAATGCAATGATTTTGGAGGTAAAAAATGAATGCATGGACTTTTTTGTTTATTGCCGGCGTCTGTGAGATCGGCTGGCCCCTGGGGTTTAAGCTTGCCAATGATTTTCTTAATCTGCGCTGGGGTTTTATTGCTTTTAGCGTAGTTTCAATGATTTTAAGCGGATTTTTTTTGTTTTTGGCTCAGCGTCATATTCCGATCGGTACGGCTTATGCCGTATGGACGGGAATAGGTGCAGTCGGGACTTTTATCGTCGGTGTGTTTTTATTTAAAGATCCGATGATGGTCTCAAGACTTTTGGGAATATCTCTTATTATTGCGGGAGTGATGATTTTAAAATTTACGGCAGTGTAATTAAAGGTAACTTAATATTTTTTCATGCTTTTTTACTATTGAGCATAAGCCTTTTAGGCAAGGATTTCATGTTCCTGCAACTTTGTTGGCTTTTCATAGCTAAAACGATCGCAAAATGATAGACTTATTCATTAGAAAAAGGCGTTTTTCATGGTGTTTTCCGGTAAAAAGTTCAGCGCCAGAGCTTTTGACCGGAGTTCTCTTGTTACATTAAAGCGGCAGATTATGAAACAGAATAATTTATTAAAATTAATTGCGATCGGGGCTTTTTGCTCTGTTCCTTTTATTATGTCAGGATGCGCTGCCGTAGCGGTCGGAGCTGCTACAGGAACTACCGGAGCCATAATCGGTTCTGACAGTCGTACTATCGATTCTATGTTTTATGATGAGACTATAGAGCAGAATGCGTACAAGATTTTTAAAGAAAATGAGAAGTTGTCTAAAAAAGATGATTTTTCCGTTTCGGTTATTTCTATGTCGGGAAATGTACTTTTAGTCGGTCAAACTATTAACAGCGAGTATTTTAATTCTTGTCTTGAAAAGATTAAGCGCCTTGATTATGTACGTAAAGTATATAATTTTGTTACTTTCAAACAACCAGTTTCGGCCGGTGTTACCGCAAATGACACTTATATAACGTCTAAGATTAAGACCAAGCTTTTATTCGGTGAAAATATTCGTTCTGGAAGATTTAAGGTCGTAACTGAAGACAGTATGGTTTACCTATTAGGTTATGTAACCCGTGATGAAGCCATTCGTGCCGTCAATGAAGTTCAGAAAATTGACGGTGTAAAGAAGATTTATACGATTTTTGATTATATGGAAAACGTCCCGGTTCAGAAACCTTCGAGCAATCCTCCTGTCATTGATCAGTCTCAAGCTTCATCAGGAACGTATTCTGACACACAGCCTATAAGTACGGTTTCATCCGAGCCTTTGGAGATATCGTCTTCAAGCTCTTATGAGACAGTAGGGACACAAGATAACGGCGGAGCTGTAATCGTTGATGATACGTCGTTGCCCGGGGTTTATTAATTTATATAAATAAAAAATGCAGCGGATCCGCTGCATTTTAGTTTCAGAATTTAAAATGCCTAAATCTGCTTTATATTTTTTAGACTTTTATAATCCCAATGACGGTGAACTTGATACCGCTCTTGAAGTCGGTGTTTTGCGTTGGGATCAAAAAGAAGAGCGTCCGTCGGTATATTTGCATACTTTTTTAAGACCGCAAAATCCGTCACGAGTGCGCTGGACTAACGCTCTTGATCACGGTATTTCGCGTAAGCTTATTATGGAAGGAAATTTTCCTACGCTTCAGGAAGTTTTAAACTGTGATTTTTTACGTGACAAGCAGGTTGTGTGTTTAAATCCCGGAATTGAACCGTGTCGTTCTTTTGTAAGAAAAGCAATCAGCGTTCAGGGTATCGTAACCACTTGGCAGGAAGTATTCAGGCAAAATGAAGAGATAGCAAAGCTTATTCGACCGTCACAAATGCTGGAGTATTTAGGTCTGCCGGTCAAGGATGAGTCCAATACGCGCTATACCCCGCTTTTATGTCGTCTTCATTCGCTTGTTGCCATTTGGTTCTTTTTATCTTTATATAAAAATAATCCTCAGTCTTTAAAGCAGGGAGGTTTGCCTATTACCACTTTATGGCCGCTTCCCAGCGTAAGTGATGTGTGGTTTGAAAATAATCCTCAATCTTTTAAAGAAATTTCTCCTGCAGCGATAAAACGTTTCTTTTCTGACGGTCTTGCCGATAATTTAAATTGGTATGCTTTAAGTGTATTTTCGCATGATTGGGTTTTTAAGCGTCAAAGTCTTCCTGATATTGCACATCTTAAAAATCTTGACGCAATGGCTGATTTTGTTTTTAATCGCGTGCTCAATCTGCAAATGAAGCTATGGGTGCTTATTTATTACTCAATTTATGATAAAAAAGTTAAGTATGCTCAGGAAATAGCATTGCATGAGGGAAATATTTTAAGTATGCCTCAAGCTATTCGTGAGGATTTTACGGCCTTTTTTATCCGTCATTTAGAGGATTTTTTAAGTACTGATCAAAAACGGCAGTTAATTCGCTCTATGGTCCACCATTATTTAAAGGAAAGAGCTGAAGAGCATTTTGAAAACTACAATTACGATGCGCTGTACAGACATAACAGCAAAGACAGATTAAGCCCGCTGATGTTCAGATCCGACAGTCCCCAAGGATCTTTTGTCAAATGCTTTAAAGAAATAAAGAAGGGCAATAATCAGATTTTATATCGCCGTTATGAGATTTCAGGAAATCGGCATGATCGTCAATGCTGTATTGACAGAATTAATGAGCTTTTCAATCATTTCATGCGTGAAGTGCACGATCCGTTGTCCTGTTATTGGAGTAATGCTCCTTTAAGACAGTGGATTCAGTATATTACAGGTATTCCTTGGGATGAGTACGCTAAAATTCCGCGTCCTAACGATCCTCAGTATTTGCTTGCCTCAAGGGCTTTTTTAAAGCAGGTTATTTTGGAAGAACGTACTCCTTGGCTTGATGAGCTTAAGAGTACCATGATGAAGGTAGTTGAAGAAATAAACGCCGCAATAGACGGAACTTATTGCAGGCAGTTTACTTTCCAGGGAATCTCTATTGAGGTTGTAGTCAGCAAAGAGCAAGGATCGTTTTTTAAACGCCTTGCCCATATGTTTAATCGCGGTTGAGTATCGCTTCACACTGTGCAGGAATTTTTAAACGCTGACGCTTAACTTTAGGCAGCGGATGGTTAATGTCTGCCGGCATAAACCAACTGATGAGTTCTTTGCCGCAGCCGTCACCTTCAGGCGGAAGATCTTGATTTACGCAGTAAGGACTGTCCGGCGGGCAGGCAAGTCTTACATGCATATGGGCTCTATGTCCAAACCACGGTCTTACTTTTGAAAGCCAGCTTCTGTCTTGTCCTTTATAGAATTGACATAATCCTTCTTTGATTAACGGGCTGACAAAGATTCTGGTGACTTTAGGATCACTTGCGGCAAGACGGATAAGTTCAGCTCTTTCGTACGTAAAATCTTTTGTTAAAGTGTTTTTGTTTACCAAATAAACATATTTTAGCTTTTTAAGCTCCGCGGTCGTTTTTCGCGGTGAAGCAAAAACAAAAGGGATATCAACATCAAGTCCGATGTTATGGCTTGCATGATCGGAGTTCGGCCCCAGATCTCCTCCCGTTTTTAATGAAATATCACCGATTAAAATCGGAGGAAGACCTGCTTGTTTCACTTTGGCAATCAAATCATTAAGATATTTTACCATGTCAGGGTGGGCATAGTTGCGTCCGCTATGTGACAGAAGTGATTGATGATATGAAGATTCTTTAGGAAAAGCGACTGCGTCTTTGATGCATCCTTTTGAGTAACTGCCGAAAATTTCTGCAGCAGTTGCGTTATAAGCAAGGCAAAAGCCTAAAATAGCAGACAGAATGAATTTAAATGGAGTTTTTTTTATCATTTTTTTCCCTGAATTTGCATAAAAAAATATCGCTGTGCTATATTTTTTCTATCTTTGTTAATAGTTAAGCTTATGTTACTTAAATTTAATTTAGATTCCATATTTTATCCTTTAAAAGCTTTATCTTCCCGTGCTTTTTATTTGCATGTTTTATTTAAGATGCGCGGCTGGGGCTTTTATTATTTGTTTTTGATTTGCGCGCTGATAGCTTTTCCTGCTTGTGTAAAAGTTATGGATGTTCTGTCAAGCTTAAAACAGATGGAACTGGTGACTTTGGTTTCCAAGATCCCGCCAAGCTATCTTGATGCAAACGGTGTCTTAAGTCCAAAAGACGGATCGCAGAATTTTGTCGAGATAAGAAACTCAAAAGGCAATCCGTCAATAATTTATAATCCTGATAATAAAATATTGGAGGGAGATGCTCTAAAGGCGCCGATTGAACTTACCAGCACTTCAGTAGTATTTAAATCATTTGATCAGTCTAATGCCGTGCCTTATTCATCAATTTTTCCGACTAACGCAAATTTTGAGCCTTATGAGGCGGCTGCTTCTTTAGACAGCGTATTTAATTCGTCATGGTTTACCGTATGGGGGATGATCACGCTGTGGTTTTTTGTAATGTTAGCCTTTAACGCTTTGATAATAGCGCTTATAGGACGAATTTTGCTGATTTTAGTCAGTAAGATAAAAATTAATTTTGCTTCAATGCTTAGAGTTTCGGCGTTTGCCAATACAGTTGTTGCCGTAATACTTTTATTGCAGTATTTCGTGCATATTCCTCTGCCTTATACCGTTATAGCGTTTTTACCGCTTATTTACGTTTACTTATTAGGAAAAGATATCAGAACTACGGTAAATAAATACGGCACGGCTGCCTTTTCCGGGCAGAATAACAGTAATAACGCAAGATATGATGACGGCAGCAACAGTTCGCCTAAAGATAATGATAAAGGTTCAGGCGGCGGATATTTTGCCCCGTAATATGTAAGTCTTAAAGAAGTTCCTCAGCAAGCACTGAGGAATTTTTTTTAGTTTTCTACCGGATATTCACCGAGCTTAAGCCAAAGTTTGGCCATCTCAAGATTGGTCTCAAAAGATAGTGCTCCGCCGGTAAAACCTGCTTTATGAACAAAAATCGTGCCGTTTAATCCTGAAGCTTTATCAAGACTCTGTCCGTCAAGACCGCGCCAGGTTAGGGGAGCACCGCAGCGATTGGCAAAACGTGAAGCTTTAGACAGTGGTAAAGATTGAACGCGCCATCCGCGCTTACGATCGGGATAAACCGCAAGGACACAGTTTTTAAAAACATCAAAATGACTAAGCACAGCCTGAGTCCATGGCAGTCTGGTGTGCATAATTAAAATTTCGCCGCCGTCATATACCTTTAAAACTTCTTTTATCCCAAATTCGGTATTTAATGCATTTATGGAGGCATTTTGCAGAATTTGCTTAAGCATTTTTACCGTCTGCATAAAAGCCTTATCCTGCTCATGTCCGCTTACGGCCGGAAGATTTTGCATGGCAACGATGTAGGGGATCCCCGGATCGATTTGGTAAAACTCGTTTAAGGCATTGAAAACATTTCGCCCCTCTGCGGTTTTAGGAGCTATTTTTTTTTCTAAAAACTCATTTAATTGACCGTTGTCATTAAGATCCACCATGCACATGATCTCATGGTCAATGCGTTTAAAGGCAGCGTCTATAATGTCATCTTCATAATGGGTTTTTATCAGTTCTAAAGCTATTTTTTTTAGAAAATCTTTGCCGAATTTCTGCCACATAAGACCGGCTGTAGCATAGCGGATCCCATTATCACGGCTTAAAGTAAATTCTTTTGAATGGTGATCAAAGTGACGGTTATCGTTTTTACCTGAAACATCAATAATAATGTCGGCTTTTTCAAGTTCAATAGGATTTCTTGTACGGATGACGGAGGGGTTGTCAAAAACATAACTTAAAACGGCGCAGGCAACTGTTTCGTCTGCATGAAAGGTTCCGTCATGCGTTGCAATAAGCATTTTTAAGCTTCTCCTTTACTTTAAGCTAAAAGCGGTAATATTTTAGCAGTGAGTTCATTAAGATGAATGTCGTCGAGAAAATTTAGCAAAAAAGTTTTTTTTACTTATTGGGTTAAACAATACATAGCTGAATTTGTTTAAAGGCATTTTAGTTGGATTTAAGGTAAAATAGCGCAAATTTTTGTCTTTTTCCGTCTTACAGTTATGGATATTAATAAGGTTTATTTAGCACCGATGGAGGGTGTTGCAGATCCTCCTTTACGTAAAATTTTGACGGCTCATGGTGATTATGATGAATGTTTTTCAGAATTTATTCGAGTCACCGATGTGGTTTTGCCCTATAAAACCTTAGAAAGGGAAGTTCCTGAACTAAAGGAAAATAATGCCCGTACATCAAGCGGAACTTTAGTAAGAGTTCAGCTTTTAGGCGATAATCCTAAAGCTATAGCCGATACGGCAAAGAGAGCTGTAAAATTGGGGGCTAAAAGTATTGATGTTAATTTCGGCTGTCCATCCCGTTTCGTTCATCACGGTGGGGCGATGCTGCTTAAAGAGCCCGATTTGATGCATGAAATTGTGTCTGCGGTACGAGATGCTTTACCTCCTGATATTTTCTTATCCGTTAAAGTAAGAACCGGATTTTTAAGTAAGACGGAAGCACCTGAAATCGTTTCAGCTATTGCGGTTGACGGCGTCAATGAAATTATCATGCATGCAAGAACACGCAAGGATTTGTATTCAGAAAGCGCTCTTGATTGGTCTGTTATCGGTAAGGTTAAAGAGTTTGCTCGCGGAATACCAATGGTGGCAAACGGTGATATTTTGTCTTACGAAGACGGTCAGGAATGTGCCAAGGCTGCTAAAACGGATCGCTTAATGGTAGGCCGCGGTGCTTTGTCTATTCCCAATGCCGGTGCCGTTTTGAAAGAAGGAGCCGATCCTTACTCGACATCTTATGTTTTAAAAGTGGTTGATGAGTTTATTCAGGAACTTATTGACCGTAATTTTATGGAAAAATCGGTTTTAGATCGCGCTAAGCAGTTTTTGGGTTTTGCAAGACGCACTGATAAGAATCTAGTTGAGTTTTTTAAGCTTTTTTGTCGGGAAAACTCGATAGATAAAGCCAGAAAACTAATTGAAGAGCATATAGAAAGGAACTTGTTTTAATTAGAGAATGCCGTTCCTTTAGCATAGGGAACGGCAAAGAAAAACTTATTTTTTCTTAGGAAAGACAAAGCTTGCGATAATGCCTAAAGACAAAATCACGGCGATGACTATAAGCGAAGTGTAAACGCTGATATCGATACCGAAGCCGAAAAGATGCAGGCTTGCAGAGGCTGCTAACTTAAAGGCAATGAAAAAGAGCAGTACGGTAACGGCCTTTTCAAGATGCACCAGATATTGACGCATAGCATCAAGCACGAAGTACATGGAACGAAGACCGAGGACCGCAAAAATCATTGCGGAATAAACGATAAGCGGTTCACGGCTGACCGCAATAACTGCAGGCACCGAGTCGAAAGCGAACATTACATCGGTAGTTTCTATAACTGCCAAGCATAAAAACAGCGGAGTGGCAAACCAAGGTCCGGAGCGCTTTAGCACGATGGATTTATTTTCGGGCTTTTCCAGTTCTTTATGAACTTCTTCACGCCTTAAGAAAAAATTATGTCCGACGATGCGCGGAAATACCGGAATGAAAAAGCGAACGGTTTTGTAAGCAAGATGTGAGGAAAAATCTTTGTTTTCGTCTGCATCATCATGCTTTTTAAGCATCATAAGTCCAGAAGCTGCAACCATTAAGGCAAAGATTATTTCAACAACGGGACCCATGGCAAATAACGCTGAGCCGATTACTACAAAGATCATGCGGAATACTACCGCACCGAGAACACCCCAGTATAAAACACGATGACAATATTTCTCCGGGACTTTAAACCAGGCAAAAATGGCCATCATTACGAACAGATTGTCAACAGACAAAGCCTGTTCAAACAGATATCCGGCAAGATACAACGATGCAACTTCACCGTTGAAATGAAAATATAAAAATCCGGCAAAGCCGAGTCCTATAGAGATCCAAAATAAAGTCCAAGCGATTGCCTGCTTTAAAGCTATGGGCTTATCGGAACGGTGCGCCCACATATCGATACCCATTGCAATTATCGCAAGGGCAACGAAGATCACGACGGTCTCGGTTTCTAAACCAATGTGAGTGTTGATGTAAGAATCGGTTGTCATAGCTTTTTCTTATTTCATCATATTCATAATGTAACGGACGGTTGCATCCGGAAGAGGAGATGCGTCAAAACAGCTCACGGTTCCTTTGTGGCAGGTGGGACCGTCAGGTCGGACTAAGATTAATAAGGTATCTTTGTCGCAATCGGTCGTGATGGCACGAAGATGCAGGAAATTTCCGCTTTCCTCGCCTTTAGTCCATAATTTTTGACGATCGCGGCTATAGAAAGTTACGAAGCGGCTGGAGATGGTTTTCTGCAGTGCTTCTTTATTCATGTAACCTACCATCAGGACTTGACCGGTTTGAGCATTTTGAATAACGGCGGGAATTAAACCGTTGCCTTTTTCAAAATCAAGTTCGTCAATTTTTTCAAAACCGTAGCAATAATCAAGCACGGGCTTAGGGGTTATCACGGATTATTACTCCTTTTTCTCTCAAGAATTTTTTAAGTTCACCAATATCAATGATTTTTTTATGGAAAACGGAAGCGGCTAATGCTCCGTCTACATCACATTCGTTAAAGGCATCGTAAAAATGTTCCATAGTACCGGCTCCGCCTGACGCTATAAGCGGAACTTTGCAGATTTCTCGGACTGCTTTTAATTGTTTTAAATCATAACCGTTGCGCATACCGTCTTGATTCATCATGTTAAGCACGATTTCACCGGCTCCGCGCTTTTGTACTTCCTTAACCCAATCAAGAGTTTGCCACTTGGTGGTAACGGTACTTTCGGTTTTGCCTGTATATTGCTTAACCTGATAAGTATCGGATGCGGCATCGTAATAAGTGTCGATTCCCACAACGACGCACTGTACGCCGAAACGATCGGCAAGTCGTGTAATTAATGAAGGATCGGCAAGTGCCGGACTGTTAATGGAAATTTTATCAGCGCCATATGCCAAAATTTGCTGTGCGTCTTCTTCGGTTTTAATTCCGCCTGCTACGGCAAAAGGAATATTTATGACTTCGGCAATTTTGGCCACCCATGATTTATCAACGCGGCGTTTGTCGGCAGAGGCCGTGATGTCATAAAAAACAAGTTCGTCTGCGCCTTCGTCTGCATAGCGTTTAGCTAAATCAACGATAGATCCCATGACTTCGTGATTTTTAAACTGCACTCCTTTAACAACGACTCCGTCACGGACGTCAAGGCACGGAATTATGCGTTTTGCCAGCATTTAATCGCCTCCTTGACGGTAAAACGTCCTTCTAAAAGGGAGCGTCCCAACACTACTGAGGTGGCTCCTGACTGCGCGACGGCTTTAATATCATCAAGGGATGAAATCCCGCCGGATGCAATAATGTCAATTTGCGGAAATTGAGCGGCAAGCTTTGAATAGAGACTGTTGTTTGCGCCTTTCATCATTCCGTCTTTGCTGATATCGGTAACCAAGACATGTTCAAGGCCTGAACTTAAATATCTCGAAATGGCGGTTTCAAGCTTGAGGTTTGAAGTTTGCAGCCAGCCGTGGGTAGCGACATAGGCAATATCATCAATGATGCGCACATCAAAAGCTAAAGTAATATGATCGCTGCCGAATCGACGCATCCAGCCGCGAACCAGTTCCGGCTCTTTAACTGCTACGGATCCGATAACGACACGCTCAACCCCGCTGTCAAGCAAGTTTTTTACATCGCTTGCAGAGCGTATCCCGCCGCCGGTCTGAATCGGAATAGGGGAAGCTTTGACAATACGTCCTATTGCCGCTCTTTGTCTTTTAGCAGGATTTTTGGCTCCGTCCAAATCAACGATGTGCGCCATTTGGGCACCTTGGTTGGCCGCCTGCAAGATACGGGAAGTCGGGTCAAAATTAAAAACGGTTTTTTGAGTAAAATCTCCTTGCTTTAAGCGGACAACTTGTCCGCCTTGCAGATCGATTGCTGGAATAATCACAAGCGTTACCTAAAGGTTGATAAAGTTGTTTAAAAGTTTAGCGCCGACCGATCCTGATTTTTCAGGATGGAATTGCACACCCATAAAGTTATCGCGGCACAATGCGGCGGTAAATCGTACGCCGTACTCACAAGTGCCGATCGTATAATCACCGACATCCATAGCAAAAGAGTGTACGAAATAAAAATAAGCATTCTGCTTAATACCGGCAAAAAGCGGATGATCGGTATGTGTTACGGTATTCCATCCCATATGCGGCAAAATTATGTTATCGCCGTGAAGCTTTTTTACTTTTTCCGGCACAATCTTTAAGGTTTCAATTTCCTTTAATCCTGAGTTTAAAGGCACTTCAGCCGATGCTGAGCCTAAAACCTGCATGCCAAGACAAATGCCTAAAAGCGGTTTTTTAGTATTTAAAATAAAATCGTAAAGATTACCGTCATTAATTCCGGACATAACGGCTAAAGCAGTACCGACACCCGGCAGGATAAGCTTATCCGCTTGATTTAAGGTATTGATGTCAGCAGAAATTACAGGGTCAATACCAAGGCGTTTTATTGCTTGAACGACTGAGTTTAAATTAGCTGATTTGGTATCAAGGATACAAAGTTTCATTACAGCGTTCCTTTTGAAGAAGGAAGATCGTTGCCGCTTACGGCTATTGCCTGGCGCAAAGCTCGTCCGAATGCTTTAAATAAAGCTTCAATCTGGTGATGGCAGTTGCCGTCAGAAACTTTCATATGCAGTGTAAGACCTAAGGCTACTGCAAGCGATTCAAAAAAGTGCGGGACCATCTGTACCGGCATGGTTCCTGCTTTTTCCTCGCTGAAAATTCCGTCAAGCGTGAAATTGCAGTGAGGTCTGCCCGAAATATCAAGTGCAACCGTCACGCCGTCATCATTTAATTTATCGGCAAAGACATGGGCATAAACTTCATCCATAGGCAGTACGAATCCGAAACGTCCGATACCGCGTTTATCTAAAAGAGCTTCTTTTATTGCCGTACCTAAAGCAATGCCGGTATCTTCAATGGAGTGATGTTCATCAACAAATAAATCACCTGTGACTTTAACGTCCATATTAAACCCGCCGTGGGTAGCAATTTGATCAAGCATGTGATCAAAAAATCCCATTCCGGTATCGATTTTGGAGCAACCGTGGTGATCAAGATCGACCGTGATATCAATCTTGGTTTCTTTAGTGTGTCGGCTGACGGTTGCGATACGATGCCTTACGGTCAGGTTATCGGCAATTTTATCCCATGGCATTGAGTCTTCATGATAGAGAATACTATTTATTCCCATATTCTCTCCCATCTGCAGATCGGTCTGTCGATCTCCGATAAAGAAAGAATGAGCTCTATCCCATGAGGTATCTTTTAAATAAGCCATAACCATGCCAAGCTTGGGTTTACGGCAGTCGCAGTTATCTTTTTCAAAGTGAGGGCAAATTAGTACCTGTTCAAAGGTAATTCCCTGACTTTTTAAAGTGTTCAGGATAAATTCGTGCGGTTTGGTGAAGTCTTCAAGCGGAAAAGATGAAGTTCCCAATCCGTCTTGATTGGATACCATGACAAAAGTAAAACCGGCATCTTTTAAACGGTTTAAAGCCGGAATAACTTTCGGGGCAAAAGATATCTTCTCAAGACTGTCGACTTGAAAATCTTCAGGTTCTCTGACTAAGGTTCCGTCTCTGTCGATAAATAAATATTTTTTCATCTTTAATAAGTTGTTATACCGCAGCAAGAGTACTTAAAACACGCATCAATTCATCAAGCTCTTCATCCGAGCCGATGGAAATACGGATGCAGTCTTTAAGCCCCGGTTTGGTTTCAAAAGATCGCAGAATAATGCCTTTTTGGGCAACGGCATTGAAAATTTCCGGTCCGTTTTTAAATTTAACGAGCAGGAAGTTGGCTTCTGACGGGAATACTTTGCTGACAATGGGTAATGACAATAAAGCGCTTTCTAAAATATCGCGGCGTTTTAAAGCCATGGAAACGCGGATCCTCATCAGATCTTTACCGCCTGAGGCAAGAGCCTGTTTGGCAACTTGAGCTACCGGATCAGGAATAGGATACGGATCGATGACTTTGGTTAAAAGAGCTATTACTTCTTTGTCAGCTAAAGTAAAACCGCAGCGGATGCCGGCCAGGGCAAAGGCTTTTGATAAGGTACGAAGCACTATAAGGTTTTTATGCTCTTTTATTAAATCAACGACGGTATTTTGGGCTGAAAATTCAATATAGGCTTCATCCATGACGATAAAAGTTTCAGGTAAAGCATCAAGCAGTTTTAAAAGCTCGTCTTTATTGAAAATGATGCCCAATGGATTTGCCGGACTGTCGATAAATACTGCCTTAACTTTAAAAGGAGCTTTTTCTACAGCATCAAGGATGGCTTTTGCATCTAACGTAAAATCATCATGGCGTACTGCGTAAGCAACTTTGGCGTCATTGGTTTGGGCGGCGATTTCGTACATTCCGTAAGTAGGAGGAGCGATAACGATACCGTCTTGGCCTTTTTCACAGAAAGTACGGACAATAAGCCCGATGCCTTCATCCGAGCCGCGGGTTACAAGTACGTTTTCAGGACGCAGATCGGTGTAATCGGCGTAGGCGGTTACTACTTCTTGCGGCTGGCAGTCAGGATAGCGGTTTAAAGTCGTAGAGTTGAAAAAATACAACTCGCTTTTAGGTGACTCATTAGCATTTAAAAAAGTATGGCCGTGACCGCCGATACGGCGTGCAGACTGATACGGTACAAGCTCTTGAACGTGTTTTGCTGCAAGTTTCTTTATATCCATACTTTTTCTCCTAAATTGTTCCTTTTGCTGCTTTTACACGAATTGCTGCTGCGTTTTTATGGGCGTCAAGTCCTTCGGCAGCTGCTAAGGCTTCAACTGTTGCGGCAATACCGATGATTCCCTTTTTGGAAGCATGGGAGACGGTAAAGCGGCGTCTGAAATCATCAGTACCTAAAGCTGAAGCGGTACGGGCGTAGCCGTAAGTAGGCAGAGTATGATTGGTTCCTGAAGCATAATCACCTAAAGATTCAGGTGTGTATGCTCCGAGGAAAATAGAGCCGGCATTACGCAGTTTAGGCAGCAGTGCCTTAGGTTTTTGTGTCTGAACAATAAGATGTTCAGGAGCATATTTGCAGGAAATTTCAGCACATTCGTCTAAATCTTTGCAAACAATTGCCGTACTCTTTGATAAAGCTTTTTGAGCGATTTCTTTTCGCGGCAGAGCTTGCAGCTGTCTGTCAACGGCGGCAAGTGAATCTTTGATTTGCTTTTCCGACGGGCTTAATAAGATAACTTGAGAGTCTGGACCGTGCTCGGCTTGTGACAACAAGTCTGCAGCGATTAATTCAGGATTTGCTTTGTCGTCGGCAATTACCAAAACTTCAGAAGGTCCTGCAGGCATTTCAATGGCAGCACCGTTAGGATCTTCGCTTACCATACGTTTTGCCATGGTAACGAATTGATTGCCCGGGCCGAAAATTTTAAGAACTTTAGGAACCGATTCTGTTCCGTAAGCCATAGCTGCGACGGCTTGCGCACCTCCGATACGGAAAATACGCTTAACGCCGGCTTTATGTGCAGCATAAACGATGGCATCGGAAACAGGGGGCGGTGAACATAAGATGATTTCACTGCATCCTGCAATTTTTGCCGGGACTGCAAGCATCAGCGCCGTTGAAACCAACGGAGCGCTTCCACCGGGGACATAAAGACCTACAGACTCAATCGGATGGGTTGCAGTCATGCAGGTAATACCGGGGAAGGTTTCAAGCGTCACATGACAGGGTTTTTGCGCGGCATGAAAAGCTTTAATATTTGCAAGAGCAAGATTAATGGCTTTTTTAAGCTTAGTGCTTACACGGGAGCAGGCGTCCTTAATTTCTTCTTTGGTAAACTCAAGGTCTTTGCCTTCATATTTATCAAGTTCTTTTGAATATTTGCGCAAAGCTTTATCGCCGTCTTTTTTTATGTTGTCGATAATCGAACGGACAATTTCGCTTACTTTTGCACTGTCGTTTTGCGCAGGTCTGGTCAAAGCGGCAGCACGTTCGGCATCATTTAATTTATTCCAGAATTTTATATCCATTTTTGCGCCTTTTAATTAATCAAGCATTTTCTCGATAGGAACTACCAGAATTGAAGTAGCTCCAAGTGCTTTTAACTGCTCCATGGTTTCCCAGAAAAGTTTTTCACGAGATACGACATGCAAGGCCACGCGATCAGTCTCTCCTTCAAGTTCAATTATTGAAGGATTTTCAGCACCCGGCAGAATTGCCTTTATCTGCTGCAACATCGCTTTTGGCGCATTCATCATAATGTACTTGCTTTCACGGGCAGCCATGACGCCTTTAAGACGCGGAATAATCAAATCGGCAATTGCCTGCTTTTCAGGGAATAAATCTTGATCGCGGCCGATTAATACGGCTTTTGACTCATAGATGGTGTCAACTTCACGCAGGCCGTTTGCCTGAAGGGTTGCTCCGGTACAGACCAAATCGCAAATAGCATCGGCAAGGCCGGCGCGCGGTGCAACTTCAACGCTGCCGGTTAAAAGAACAGGTTTGAAGTTGATGCCTTGCTCGCTAAGTTTTCTTTTCAATAAGAAAGGATAGGTAGTTGCGATTTTGCATCCTTCCAAATCAGCAAGACCGTGCCATTCCTTTTCCTGTGGAATTGCCACGGATAAGCGGCAGTCGCCGTAATTTAATTTCATTACTTCGCGGTATCCGGTCGGCATGCCGTCTACTTTGCGCTGCATCGTGGTTTCTTCAAGAACGTTTTGTCCGACGATACCCCAGTCAACAACATGATCCATAACAAGACCTGGAATGTCGTCATCACGTACGCGCAAAATGTCAATCGGCAGATTCTCGACATGAGCAAGTAAATGATCGCGGCTTTCGTTGATTTTTATTCCACAGTTTTTAAACAGCTTTTCGGTATCGTCGGTTAAACGACCTGATTTTTGAATCGCAATTCTAAGGCGTGAACGACTGGCGTCATTGTTAACCATGCTCATAATTTCCTCTTTAACTTTTCTGCCTATATTAGTGACTTACTCCCCGACTTAAAGAAGGCGGGGCTTCTTCTCGCTCAAGACACCTGTCGGCGCCAGTATCAACGAGCTATCCCCGCAAGTCCTGCGGTTCATGCTGTACAATAAACCTGTTTTTATTGTACACAAAAGTCTGGTGAGCTGCCTTGTGCCATTCATCCCCACCCTAAAGAGGATAGGGATTTCTGGTATATATTGTTAAAGTTCAGCTAAACTAATCATTATATAGTGAAGTCTATAATTGTTCATACTGACGGTGCATTTTGATGCAAAAAATCTTAGTTAGAAAATTAGCGGATACTACGTTTGATTTTTTCGAAAATTCTTTTAAGGAGCGCTTAATTTTTAGAGTAAATTACTTATTTTGTTCAATTATTTGCGATAATTAATAGGATTGAAAAAAAGGCCTGAAAGTTAAAAATGTTTGTTGTTTTGCCGCAGATAAAAAATTTATGCAGAAAAATCCTGTGCTGCTGCACTGCGGTTATGTGCGCTGTGCTTTTATGTTCCTGCGGTTCAAATGACGAGCTTATTGAGCAAAAGCCCGATGATACCGTGTACGTAACTTTTAAAGTAGATGGATTGAATCAGCAGCTTCATGATAATGTGCAGGCTTTTTTAGATACCATGCCTGCAATTGCTAAAGAACGGGTTTTTCTTTTTAATCGCGAAATTAGGGAAAATACGCAAAAAGCACTGCGCGCATTCGGCTATTACCACCCTGAGATTAAAGTTGAGTTGCCAAAAAGGGACGATCCTAACGCCACTGAAGTTGTTGTAAGCGTGGATGCCGGCAAACCTTTGTTTATACGTAATTGCAATGTTGAAATTTTAGGTGAAGGCGCTGACTATAAAGTATTTTCCGATTTGCTGTCTAACAGCTCGATTAAGTCTTATACGCTGCTTGATCATGGGGCTTATGAAAAATTAAAGTCGGATCTGCGTTCTAAAGCTTTATCTTTAGGCTTTTTTGACGTGGAACTTTTGTCTTCGCGCATTATGGTTTATACCGAAGAGAATTTTGCCGATATTGAGCTTCTTATTGATACGGGCAAGAGGTATTCTTTCGGCAAATTCATTACTGATGAAACAACTGATGAATTATTAAAACCTGTTGAGTCATTGATGACTTTAAACGAAGGCAAGCCTTTTTCAACCAAGGAAATCAGTGATTATCAATCAAGTCTTACTCGGACTAATTTCTATCGCTCGATAGACATTACTCCGCAGATGGAAGCTATTGAAGATTATAAAGTTCCGCTTAAGGTTCATCTTGAAAGACGCAGTAATAATCTGATGCGCGTCGGTGCCGGTTTTTCAACAGATGAAGGTCCGCGTATGCTGTTTGAATGGGATAAACCGCTTTTAAACAGCAGCGGACTCGTTGTCTTCATATGCTAAATTATCGCAGGTTACGCAAAATGCTCAGGTAGTTTATAAGATACCGCGTAAAAATCCGAATCTTGATTATTATTATATAAGTGCATCGCAGACCCATACCGATTTAAATGATACGCTATCAGATCGTTCGCATTTGAGTTTCCATTATGTTGCCAACGATACCGGAGTGTGGCGCCGAGATTACTCTATAAGAGCTGAATACGAAGATTATACGCAGGGATCTGAAAAAGGATACGGCTGGAATTTTATGCCGGCTTTGCAGCTTTCGCGCCGAGAAAGCTCCGGCGGTTTTGATCCGCGTTACGGATATTCTTTAAACCTTGATCTTACCGGCGCAACTTCAGGAATTTCCGATTATTCTTTCTTTAGAGCTCTGGCCACTTTTAAAGGCGTTATCTCTCCTACGGAAAATACGCGTTTGGTAATGCGTTTGCAGCAAGGCGGCATTTTCGGACCTGACAGCGAGACTTTACCGCCCAGCCTGCGCTTCTTTGCAGGCGGTGACCAGTCTATCCGCGGCTACGGATACATGGATGAAGCACCGCATAATTCAGGCGGGTTAAAAGGTGCCCGCTATCTTACTACCGGAACTTTGGAGTATCAGTTCCCTATAGGAATAGCCAATTCGCGCATGGCGGTTTTTCTTGATGCCGGTACGGCAACGGATGATTATAAGGATGATTTTCTTTTCGGTCCTGGTATCGGCTATCGATATGTTTCGCCTTACGGAACCGTCCGTGTTGACTTAGGCTTAGGAATAGATAATGG
>NZ_CAJKVK010000008.1 GCF_905203285.1 uncultured Succinatimonas sp. | reverse complement strand
ATGCAAGAGGTCCGCGGTTCGATCCCGCGTAGCTCCACCAAATTCAGATTGTCCCGTCGTGGGGGTATAGCTCAGCTGGGAGAGCATCTGCTTTGCAAGCAGAGGGTCAGCGGTTCGATCCCGCTTACCTCCACCATTCAGCATTCACTTATTTTTGCGTGTGATCATTTGCTTTTATTGACACGTTAAGTTTTAAGCATATAATAAGTGTCTTATTGAATTTGGGGTTATAGCTCAGTTGGGAGAGCGCTTGCATGGCATGCAAGAGGTCCGCGGTTCGATCCCGCGTAGCTCCACCAAATTCAATCCCGTTGTGGGGGTATAGCTCAGTCGGGAGAGTGCCTGAATCGCATTCAGGAGGCAGCGGTTCGATCCCGCTTACCTCCACCATCAGCAAACTCTGAAATCCTTGCTCCATCAAATTTTTTCTCAAATCTTTACGCTATAATCGCTCCCATTATGTTTATTTTTCATAAGGAAAAGATTATGGATATCCGCTACAGTGCCAATCCTGAACACTTTAAACGCTTCACCACTGAAGAAATGCGTAAAGAATTTTTAATCGAAAAACTCTTTGAAGCCGATAAAGTCCTTGTTACCTATTCTCATGTCGACAGAATGTGCGCTTTCGGATGCATGCCGGTAAACCGCGCTGTCGCTCTTGATGACGGAATTGATTGTTATCATAACTTCGGAACCCACTACATTTTAGAGCGCCGTGAAATGGGTGTTTTCAACGTCGGAGGTCCCGGTACAGTAAAGTGCGACGGAACCGAATATCACATGGGTTTTGAAGACTGCTTATATATAACTATGGGCACAAAAGAAGTAATCTTCTCAAGCGATGATCCTAAAAACCCCGCTAAATTCTATATGGCCTCGGCACCGGCTCACTGCTCCTATACCACGACTTTTATTCCGATGAGCAAAGCCAATCACCGTCCTTGCGGCTCTCCTGAGACCGCCAACGATCGCGTCATCAATCAGTTCATCCACCCTGACGTATTAAAGACCTGCCAATTGTCCATGGGTCTTACTCAATTAAAGAAAGGATCCGTATGGAACACCATGCCGGCACATACCCACGAACGCCGCATGGAACTTTACTTCTACTTTGAAATCCCTGAAGATCAGGCGGTTTTTCATATGATGGGAACCCCGCAGGAAACCCGTCATATCATTATGCACAATGAACAGGCCGTAATCGGTCCGTCTTGGAGTATCCATTCAGGATGCGGCACTTCAAATTACACCTTCATCTGGGCAATGGTAGGTGAAAACCAGGAATTTGACGATATGGACAATATCGCAATTAAAGATTTGCGCTAACCTTTTTAAAGACTCTGGAAACGGGGTCTTACCTCTAATTTTTATTAGCCTTTCCTAAATTTACTAAATCTCGCCCAGCAAACAGACGATTTTCAATATTCTCAATTGACGAGTCATTGGTATTGGGCACGAAATTATAAGTTATATTGCATAAAACCGCTGCCGCAATAAACTCTATAAAGAAAAGTCCCTTAAAATCAAGCGACATAATTACTGACAAGAAAATTTGCAGACAGAGCAAAATCGTTACGTAATTTACCAAAAGAACCATTGCCGTTCCGAATTCTCTGCCGCGCAGCGGAATAACCTCACACACAAGCACGGCCATAAAACAGCACAAAAATACGGAAGCGGCATAAATAAACATCACGATTAAAATTGAAATAATCGCCATGCTGACAATTTCAATTTCACTAAAAGAAATTAAGCTTAAGCCAAGCAATGTAATTGCGGAAACCACCGCGCTTATTATCATCGGAATTCTTCTGCCGCATCTGTCTACGGTAAACATCGCGGAAACGGCACCAAAAAGAGCTACCGTAAGCGACGCTTTTAACAGATCGTATGAATACGAGAACATATAAAAGTTATCGCTGTAGCTGGTCTTTATCATCAAATCGGAAAAAGTATAAGGCAGGATAACGACGCCGCTTAATTGAATAAATAAAACCAAAGTCAAAAGCAGCCAGACAATCTTACGGAAATTGGTATTCTGCAAAAAAAGCTCGGATCCTTTTTCTTCACCGCGGCAGCATTCATTCACTCCGGCAAGCTCACGTGCCGCAATTCCCATATCGTTGCGCAGGGAAAACAATACGGATAACGCGGCATCATAATATCCTGATAAAGCAAGCCAACGCGGGCTTTCAGGCAACTTTAAAATTGCCAGAACCAAAGCAAGGATATGGATCATCACAAGCAGCAGGTATAAAGGAAAGCCTTCGCCGCTAGGTCTTAAATCAGGTGTGAAAATACCGATTTCCACGCCAAGTAAAAAGGCAACCGGCAACAGGCAAGCGCAAAAACCGCGATTTGACGGCAAGGTTATCTCGCAAATATAGATTAAAGAGGACAGCGTATATAAGGAAAAAGCCAATCCCATTACCAATAATGAGCATAGATATACGCTAAAAGACGGGGAAAATACCGTAGCAAGACTGCTTCCTGCGCCTAATGCGGCACTGCCTATTAAAGTGATGCGCCGCCCCGCACCTGCGCATAGTCCCGATCCTAAAAATGCGCCTAAAATACCGCCTAGAATAAAGGTTCCGAAAACTACATCGATTTCACTTTCGCCTAAAATATAAAAATCGGTAATGTACTGTAAATTGACAAATAAAGCACCTAAAGAATAACCGAAGATTATTGACAGTACCGCAACGATAACCGCAAAAGGCAAAGGACGCAGCGAACTGCCTGACAATTGCTGAAAAATTGTTTTACGCATGATTTTTTAAAACTTGGATTAACTTTAATAATTTAACACATTTTTACCTCTTGTAGGACAAGCAGACCGAAGGCATATATAATTACAGAAAAAATTAGGAGTTTTGGTGTTTATGAGTACTCTTTCTGTTCCTCTTTTCAACGGCCGCGTTACCGTCATAGGTGATGTCATGCTCGATCGCTACTGGTCAGGGCCTTCCAAGCGCATTTCTCCCGAGGCTCCCGTTCCGGTCGTAAAAATTGACAAACGAGAAGACCGAGCCGGCGGTGCCGCCAACGTCGCCATCAATATCGCTGCATTAGGCGCGCCTTGCTCGTTGGTAGGAATCATCGGCAATGATGAGGCAGGAGAACAATTAAACGCACTGGTCACCTCAAAACACATCGATACTGATTTTATTAAAGCCGAAAATCTGCCTACGATTACCAAATTGCGAGTTTTATCCCGTAATCAGCAGCTTTTGCGCCTTGACTTTGAAGAAGGTTACTCCGATGTCGATCACGGCTTAATCATGCAGACACTGCGTAAAGCATTGCGCAACTCAAAAGTTCTTATCTGCTCTGATTACGGCAAAGGAGCACTTGCCTGCGTGCCTTTAATGATAAAAGCCGCACGCGATCTTAAAATTCCGGTTTTAATCGATCCTAAAGGCACCGACTTCAACCGTTACCGCGGAGCTACCTTATTAACGCCCAATATGGCTGAATTTCAAGCAGTGGCAGGCATAGTTAAAGATGAAGAAGATCTGGTCAAAAAAGCGCTTAAAATGATTGCCGATTTTGACTTAAGCGCACTGCTTGTCACTCGATCTGAAGACGGTATGTCTTTAATCCGCCCCGGTCTTCCTCCCGTGCACCTGCCTACTCACGCCCGTGAGGTTTACGACGTCACCGGTGCCGGCGATACCGTTATTGCAACTTTAGCTGCAGGACTTGCTGCAGGGCTTGATCTTATAAGCGCCTGCGAAATATCCAACCGTGCCGCCGGTATCGTAGTCGGCAAACTCGGAACTTCAACTGCAAGTCCTCAAGAATTAAAGCAAGAAATCGAGGGAACTCATCGTGTAGGCGGCGTTATAAACGAAGACGATCTGTTAACTGTCGTAAACACCCTAAAATCTCAGCAAAAACGTATTGTCATGACTAACGGATGCTTTGATATCATCCATAAAGGTCATGTTGATTATTTAAAGCGTGCTCGCGCTTTAGGCGATGTTTTAATCGTTGCCGTAAACTCCGATGAATCAGTGCAAAAATTAAAAGGCCCGACCCGCCCTATCGTGACCTTAAATGATCGTATGGAGGTTCTTGAGGCATTAGGCTGCGTTGATTTCGTCGTGCCTTTTTCTGAGGAAACTCCGCAGCGGCTTATCGCCAAAATTCTGCCGGATATTTTGGTTAAAGGCGGAGACTACACCGTAGAACAGATTGCAGGACATAAAGAAGTACTGGCAAACGGCGGTAAAGTTATTATCCTGCCTTTTGTTGCAGGTAAATCTACGACTAATATCGTTAAAAAAATTAAAGAAAGCAATTAAACAGAGTGTTATGAAAAAGGCAATTTTAATTTCCTGCCTAATCGGAGGCTTTACTTTTATGTTTCCGTCTTTTGCGGTAAGTAATTCAGAAAAACTGCTTAGTGAATACACCATGCCTGCAGGCTATAGTGAAGTTTCGCAGAATATCGCTTACGCGCTTATAGAAAAGAATAAAGGTGTTCTGATTGACGTCAGAAGTCCTGAAGAATTTGCCGAAGGACACATTGAGGGCGCAATCAATATTCCGGTTGAAACCATAAAAGACGGACAAATTCTCCAAGAGGCACCAGACCTGAATAAACCGCTTCTTTTATACTGCAGAACTGGAAGAAGAGCGACGGTTGCAGGTCAATATCTTGTTAACGCAGGATATAAATACGTCGTCAATTTCGGCGGAGTGTCAACCTGGCAATACGGATTAATCCAGGACAACGATTAAGTGCAAACGGCGCGAATGCCTTTGCCTTTATTGCTGATTTAAAATAGCGGCACGACCACCAAAGTGCCGCTATTTTTTCTTAAATTTCATTAAACAGCCACTTGCCGCGCAGCAGCAGCGCTTTAATATCCAAATTGTCATCAAGCAACAGCAAATCTGCCTGTTTTCCCGGTTCAATGGTTCCGACTTTATCCAAAATCTTTATGGATCGAGCCGGATTATAAGTAGCGCAACGTACCGCGCTTTCAAGCGCAATACCCATCTTTTGCACGGCTGTCTTCATACAGGAAAAAAGGTTCGTAGCAGATCCGGCAATGGTGCCGTTATCTAAAAGAGCTTTACGATGCGTAACGGTTACCTTCTGTCCGCCCAGCTGATATACGCCGTCTTCAAGTCCACAAGCCATCATCGAATCGGAAATTAAAATCATGCGATCTGCTCCGAAAAGACGAAAAGCCGCCCGTACCGCCGCGGGATGAACATGAATACCGTCGCAGATAATTTCAGCTTCACACCAGTTAGCGTCAGATCCTGCCGCAATAGGACCGGGATCGCGATGATAAAGAGGCGGCATGGCATTATACAAATGCGTAAGATGCGTAGCACCTTCAGCAATTGCTTTTACTGCAGTATCGTAGTCACAGCAGGTATGAGCAATTGAGCACAGAACCTCATCTTTAAGCTTTGCGATAACGTTAAGAGCATTTTCAGTATCCGGGGCAATGGCAAGCAATTTGATTTTATTTCCGGACGCTGCTTGAGCTTTTCTGAAAAACTCAGCATCAGGCTTCATCACAAAATCAGGATTTTGCGCTCCGAGTTTTTGCGCTGACAAAAAAGGTCCTTCCATATTGATGCCGACTAACGAAGAACACTTGTCATCAGGTTTAAAATCCCGAGCGTTGGCGCAAGCTTTTAAAATATCCTCTTTCCCCATCGTCATGGTAGCAGGACAAATTGAAGTTACCCCGACACTTGCCTCATATGCAGCAATACTGCGCAAAGCCTCTTTAGTCCCGTCCATAAAATCATATCCCACGGCTCCGTGAAAATGGATATCAATAAGTCCGGGAATAGCATACAGACCTTTTGCGTCAATTTTTGACACATCCGGAGAAACTGCGGCAAATTGTTCTTTATCCACACAAATTTCTCCGTCTTTAAAAATAAATTCAGGCGTAAAAACTTTAGCATTTACAATTTTCATAACAATCAGTATTGCAGCTTCCCGTAAAAAAGGAAAACCGGCTTTGCCTCCGTAACTTTTTCTTTTTATTGTATAACTTAAACTAATGACAGCGCTTCTTCATCCGCGACCAAAATTACATCCTGATGGTGCTGTAATACCGAAGATGGAACTTGCTCTGTTACGGTGCCGCAAAAAGCTTTATAAACTGCCTCTGCCTTATGAATACCTTAAGCAATAAGCAAGATCCTGCGGGCATTCATGATGGTCTTAATGCCCATGGTATACGCCTTGCGCGGAACCTCATCAATACTGCTGAAAAAACGCTTATTTGCATCAATAGTGCTATAACTTAAATCCACGCAATGAGTAGTGCTGTCAAATGAACTTCCCGGCTCATTAAAGCCGATATGTCCGTTCCGTCCGATCCCTAAAAGCTGAATGTCAACTCCGCCTAAACTTTCTATAACCTTTTCATAACGAGTGCACTCAGCGTCCGCATCAGGATTTTTACCGTCAGGAATATTGATATTGCCGGGTTTTATATTGATATAGTCAAAAAGATTACGGTGCATAAAGTAAGCATAACTTTGAGCGCTGTCTATTCCCAAACCGCAATACTCATCCAAATTTACGGTCTTAACTTTAGAAAAATCCAGCTCTCCCTTGTTATACCGTTCAATTAATTGCTGATACATTCCGATAGGACTTGATCCTGCCGCAAGGCCCAAAACACACTCAGGTTTTATACGCACTTGCTCAGACACGATCTCAGCTGCCTTTAAGCTTAAATCATGATAATTTTTGACCCGATAAATGCGCATCTTAACTGCCTGTCTAGGTTTTCTTTTTTGCTTACTTTAAACCGGTTTATTTGAAAATTATTCAACTAAACAGCTTAAAATGCATACTCTTCCTGTAATTTTAAACTCTCTCCTTCACGCTGACCGAAATAACCGCGAAACCTTACGTCCATAAGCCAAGGTGAATCTTTCTTGGCAAAACGTAAACCTATCTCTCCGATACCGGTACTGCCGCGTAATTTATTTTCGGCATGAATTTCATAACCGTTAACCGTCACGTCGGAATCAGGAGAAAAGTCATATTCATATGCAGCTCCGATATAGCCTTGTGCAATCTCGGTTGAAGGGAGATACAAACGCAAGCCGGTACGGACCCTGCTGTTGTCAACGCTCTCAAAGCTAAAATCAGCAAAATCATCTTTTGCCCTGACATTTGCATCGTCAGAAGGTAAATGAGTATAGAAGTATTTACCGAAAAGCTCTAATTTACCCCAATCCGCTATCGGGAATAACCAGCCTAAGCCGGCATGAGCTCCTATGTAATAAGATCTTATAGAATAACCGTAATTGTTGCCGTCAGCTCCGATAAGTCCATGATCTATTTCATTATATAAATGACCTGCGCGTAATGAGCCTTCAAAATAAGCTCCGCAAGGCAACAAGAAGCGAGTAGAAGATCCAAGTCCCCAATATCTGATTCTGCCGTCAACGGATCGGGTTACAGAGCCAAAGCGCATCGACTCGCTGAAATCTCCTTCTCCAAGTTCAGCAAATAAATTAATTCTAAAAAGATTGTCTTTAAAATAAGTACTGTTTGCCATACCCGCGATAAAGTTAAAGCCGTCAACTTCCAATCTTCCTGAAGACTCATATTTAACATTGGCATTATTAATCACGGCAAAAGTACGAGGACCCCACTGATAATCATGAGGCGGTTCAAAAAGTGTATCTCCGACCAGCTCCGCAGCCTGTCCTAAAAAGGTCACCGACATATTGCGATTATTACTGACAATCTCCATCTGCGAGCTTTGTTCCGTCTTTTCTTCCAAGGTTAAAACAACCGATCCGCCATCACCGTTTGCATCGGGTTCATTCGTAACATAGCCCTTAACATCTTCGGTAAGTGATGAAGAAAATGAGACTTCCTGCCCTTTACCGTCATAAACCGGATTAAATTTAACCTTATCAACGCTATTAACCAAAGTCATTGACTCGCCAAGATGCGAATCAATTCCGCCTGTAAAAATAAAGGAATCATTGCCAACAATAAATGAAGTAACGCTTATATCAGTTTCACCTGAATCAATCAGCAAATCCTCAATAAAATCATCGTAGTACGGCTGATGTTGAATTTTTAAAATCGTTGCCCCGTTTTCCCAGGCAATATTAGAAAATTTAATGCCCTCAAAATTAGAAACAGATGAAACCTGACCTTTCCATCTATCCAATAAAAGAACATTATCAGAAAATATTCCGGATCCTTTTGCGCCTATAAAATAAACCTTAGATAATCCTGTTGCATCAAACTCATTATCCCCAATCAGGCTGACACTATTATCATGCGCACTTCCATCTTCAACCATAGCTGCACAAATAAACGCTGCATGTTTATTATCACCAAAATCAAATTTAGTATTATTTAATATCACCTGATTTCCGGATACCTATCCGTTATCAACATACGCACCGTAAATATACACAGATCCGTTTTCATTTGTTATTGTCGAATTATCAATGCTGACAACACTATCTTTTGCCGTTCCTGCGACATTGTGAGCAGCATACACTGCGGCACTTAAATTGATTGTGGAATTTTTAATTGATACATAGTTATTAGAAATAATGAGAACATACCGGTGAATTAGATTCAGCAGCCACTACCGTCATTTCAAGAGAAAGATCGGAGTCTGAAATATCAATATAGTTATTTTCAGCATTTCCTGCCTTAGAATGTGCGGCATTCAGCCATTCAAACTTTCCTTCTTTTAAATTTTTTATGGTTATGCCGTTATTTAATATATCTCCGTTATCAGCATAAGCCGCTTGCAATTCAACTTTACAATCATCTGTAAAGGTTCCGCCCGTTACCGTAATATTGTTATTTTCAAGCCTGTTTTCAGTTCCTAATAGATCTTCAGAATTCTGTTCTGCGGCAAATAACATTACATGACCTGCAAAATTACCGCCAGACACTTCTACTGAATTATTACTAAGCTTTCCTGTACCTCTTGCCGCATACAAACTATAGACATTTTTCTCTACCTTTCCCGCAAAATCCCCACCGGTAATTTTTATCTTATTAAATTCAGCGCTAACATCAGAGCCTGACGATGCCGCCAATATAATGTCATGAAAAACATGAAAATTACCTTTACTGATAATTAAAGTATTATTTTCCTGCACAGATCCTTGAGATGAAGAGTAAAACTCAAAATCTTTGTCCTCCGGATTACAGGCAAAATAAAATGTATTGCCGGAAGAGCCTTGCCCAGAAAAAACGTTATCACTATTATTCGTTGCCCATTGGTTTAAATCTGACCATTTATCGATATTAAAGGTTTGTGCACTTACAACAGATGTAAAACCCACATAAAAAAGTACCGCAACAGTAAGCGGTTTTACCCTGAATGCACAATTAAAATCACCGGAAATATTTCTAGTTTTTCCCATTTAAAAAATACCAATATAAATTTAAACCGTTGAAATACTATCTTATTTTGCTGTCATCCCTTATTAAGTTGAGAGTTTTTCGCACCAAAAATTTAATACAAAACAAAAAATTAAATAAAAAAAACGGATCCTGTTTTTAGCAAGATCCGCTTCTTTTTTAATTTAAACGAAAAATCTTTGTTTAAATTTCGTCTTTAATTTCGTAGTTCTTAAGCTTCCAGATATTGTGGACATAATCCTCAATAGAGCGATCGGAGCTGAACTTACCCATAGATGCTGAATTCATAATCGCGGCATGAGCCCAGCGTGCCTTATCGGCATACATTTCCTCAGCGCGCTTATGTGCGGCACAATATGAAGCAAAGTCGGCAAGAACCATATAAGGATCACCGCCTTCAAGCAAGGAATGCTTAATGGATGCTAAAGCCTGACGATCTTCTGTAGTGAAGTAATCGCTGTCAAGCCAATCGATAACGGCTCTTAAATCCTGATTTGAATTATAGAAATCCCAAGGATTGTAGCCTTTCTCCTTCAACTCCTGAACATCCTTTACGGACATACCGAATATGAAGTTGTTCTCAACACCGGCCTCAGCGACAATCTCAATATTAGCGCCGTCCATGGTTCCCAGGGTCAAAGCACCGTTCATGGAGAACTTCATATTGGAAGTACCTGAAGCTTCATAACCTGCAGTTGAAATCTGCTCTGAAATATCAGCGGCAGGAATAATCTTCTCGGCAAGAGAGACGCGGTAGTTAGGCATGAATACGACCTTTAACTGATTACGGATACGGTAATCGTTATTGATCTTATCGCCGATAACGTTAATTGCGTAAATGATGTTCTTGGCCAAAGTATAAGCAGGAGCAGCTTTAGCGCCGAAAATAAAGACCTGCGGGACAATGCGCATTGCAGGATCGGCAAGAAGCTTACGGTATAAGTAAAGAATATACAGTAAGTTCAAATGCTGGCGCTTGTACTCATGCAGACGCTTAATCTGCACGTCAAACATAGCATGCGGATCGACCTCAACGCCGCACTGCTTCTTGATTTCAGCTGCAAGCGCGACTTTATTCTTGAACTTAATGTCCATAAAGCGCTTTTGGATCTGAGGGTCGTCGGCATAAGGACGCAAAGCGGCGCATGAATCAAGATGCAGCGGCCAATCTTTGCCGGCAATTTCGTTATAAAGCTCGGCAAGTCCCGGGTTGCAGGCAAGCATCCAGCGACGCGGAGTTACGCCGTTAGTAACGTTGCAGAAACGGTCAGGCCACAAAGCGCTGAATTCAGGGAACAAATTCTCGCGGACGAGTTTTGAATGGATCTCGGCAACGCCGTTAATCTTACGGGAAGCGATAACAGCAAGATTTGCCATTCTGACCATCTTGCACGGACCTTCCTCAATAATGGAAAGCTTTCTCTTCTTCTCGTCGTCGCCCGGCCACTTGGCTTCAACTACGTCATTTAAGAAGCGGTAGTTGATTTCATAAATGATTTCAAGGTGACGCGGCAAAAGCTTCTCGAAAATATAAACGGGCCACTTCTCCAATGCCTCAGGCAACAAAGTGTGGTTGGTGTATGAGAATACTTCGGTTACGATTTCCCATGCGGCATCCCAGCTGATGCCTTCCTCATCAACCAAAAGACGCATTAACTCAGGAATAGCGATAACCGGGTGGGTATCGTTTAACTGAATTGCAATCTTCTTGGCAAATTCACCGTAATCATGGAAATGAGTGCGGTTGTAGCGGCGCAGAATATCGCGCAATGAGCAGGATGAGAAGAAATACTGCTGAGTCAAACGCAGCATCTTACCTGCCTCGGTTGAATCGTTAGGATACAAGACCTTGGAAATGGTCTCGACGGCTGCTTTCTCGTTCTGGGCGTCGACGTAGCCGCCGGCGTTGAATACGTCCCAGTTAAATGACTCGGTAGGACGGGATTCCCACAAACGCAAAATAGTAACGGATGCACCGCGGAAACCGACAACGGGAATATCCCAAGGTACGCCCTTAATTACGTGCTCGGGGTGCCATACTTTACGGATAGAGCCATCAGGTGCGGTCTGAGTTTCGACAAAACCGCCGATAGGGACTTCCTGAACTGACTCAGGACGGCAGACCTCCCAAGGGCAGCCGTATTCACGCCAGGAATCAGGACGCTCAATCTGTCGGCCTTCACGGATTTCCTGACGGAACAAACCGTTTTCATAATGAATGCCGTAGCCTACTGAAGGATAAGCTAAAGTTGCCAAGGAATCCATGAAGCAGGCGGCAAGACGGCCTAAACCGCCGTTTCCTAATGCCATATCGGTTTCTTCTTCACAGATTTCATTGATATCAATACCCAATTCCTGCAATGCGGATTTGGCGGTATTGTAAACTTCAAGGCTTACCAAATTATTTACGGTAAGGCGGCCCATCAAGAACTCGGCGGATAAATAGTGAACGGCACGAGTATCTTTAGTAGCGTGAGTGTACTGAGTCTGGGTAAGACGATCGAAAATTAATTCATTTGCAGTTGCCACCAATGCCTGCCACCATGCAAGCTTGCTGGCCTTTTTCTCAGAGGTTCCGATGGTGCAGCGTAAATGATGCACAATCTTTTCTTTAAAAACGTTTACGTCGAGCTTTAAGGAATTCTTGTCCGCACCGGCATCAACTTTAGCTGCCGTAACGGCTTTGTTTTCTGCCAAGCTGACTGCTTTTTTTACTGAACGCTTATTTCCGGCGGAACTTTTAGCTCCGGAGCTTCTAACGGCCATCTATGCCTCCTGAAGACATGTTGACTTCATCCTTTTAAGTTAAAGGATGCCTAAAATGCCAATTAAAAATTCTATTTTTAACCAGTAAAGTTTTGCGCTCTCGTCTTTGACCTTAATAATCAAAAACTTAAGCGCAATTTAAAATTCATTTAAAAACGGGTCGAAAATTTCCCGCATGTTTAAAATGAGTATATTTATTTGATTATAACATTTTTTAGACTAAACAGCGCCAACATCTGAATTAACGAGGTTACTTCCGTATAGTCAAATGACAATTTACGCCACTTACGAGAATTTCTCATTTAAAAAATGTTAAATCTCGATTCTGCTACTATTAAAAATCGTCGTAACAAACAAAAGGAAAAAGCCATGGCACTTATTGCAATCAACTCAGTACAGGATTTTGAAGACAAAGTAGAAAACAGCAAAGCTACCGTAATTGCAGGATTTACCGCAGATTGGTGTCCTCACTGCAAAAAACTTGCGCCCTACATTCAGCAATTTGCCGACATGATGCCTGATTTAACCATCGCCCGCGTTGACGTTGACAAAGCAGAAGCGGTAAGCGAGAAATACTCCATCATGACCATTCCGACTTTATGCGTATTCAAGGAAGGAAAAATGATTGCCTCTAAAATGGTTGCCAATTCACAGCCGCATGAAATAGAGGCGTTTATCAAAGAGAACCTGTAAAAGACTTTATGACTTTACGTGCAGGAATCTCCTGCACGTTTCTATCAATCGATTAACTCGGCTTTATCGCCGTTCTTTTCAAGCCACAATCTTCGATCCGCCGCGCGCTTTTTAGATAACAGCATATCCATTAAAGCGTAAACGGGACCGTCACCTAAATCTTCAAGCGTAAGCTGCATTAAGCGACGTGAATCAGGAGACAAAGTAGTCTCGCGAAGCTGCTCAGGATTCATCTCGCCCAAACCTTTAAAGCGCTGGATTCTAATATTTTCGGCTTTGATGCCGCGCTTTAAGAACTGCTTTTGCTTTAAAGCAAGCTCCTCATCATCAAGCGCGTATTCTTTGATTTTGCCGCAATCAAGGCGATATAAAGGCGGGCATGCAACATAAACGTGCCCCGCGCGTACCAAGGCAGGGAAATGCTTAACAAAAAGTGCGCACAAAAGCGTACCGATATGCAAACCGTCAGAATCGGCATCTGCAAGAATGCAGATTTTGTCATAGCGTAAATTGGTTAAATCATCGCTGTCAGGATCAAGCCCCATGGCAACGGAAATGGCGCGGATTTCCTCGGAGGCAAGAGCCGTATTAGCCGACACTTCCCATGTGTTTAAAATTTTGCCGCGCAAAGGCAAAATGGCCTGATAACTTGAATCACGAGCCTGACGCGCCGAGCCGCCTGCCGAATCACCCTCAACGATAAAAAGCTCGCCGCGTGAAGGATCGGTCGAGGTGCAGTCAACGAGCTTTCCGGGAAGCTGCGGACCGCGTACGCTCTTTTTGCGCTCTACGACTTTAGCTGCGCTTTCACGGCGTTTTGCCGACTCGATAATAAGTTTTGCGACCGATTTGCCGACTTCGGTATGAGAGTTAAAGTACAAAGCGGCAGCATCTTTAACGATACCTTCAACAAGTGAGGCGCATTGACGGGATGACAATTTTTCCTTGGTTTGTCCCGCAAATTGAGGATCTTGAATTTTTACAGCCAAAACAAACGAACAATGTGCCCAAACATCATCGGCAACCAGCTTTAAATTGCGCGGCAGCAAAGCGTGCAGATCACAAAACTCACGCAATGCAATCAAAAGTCCCGAACGAAAACCGTTGACATGCGTACCACCTTCCGGAGTCGGGATCAAGTTGACAAAAGACTCGTGCAAAAGCTTATCCGCACTGTCAACGTTCCATGTTACCGCCCACTCGACTTCCGATTCAGGCTGAGAAAAACTGCCGTCAAAAGGAGGATTGGGAACTATTTCGGCATCCTGCGTCTGCGTTAAAAGATAAGAGCTAAGAGAGCCTTCATGATGCCACTCTTCCTCTTTGCCTGAATTCTCATCCTTAAACACCACGCTAAGGCCTTTACACAAAACGGCCTTTGCCCGCAATAAATGCGTCAGCGCCTTAACGTTAAAGGCGATACTGTCAAAATATTTTTCATCAGGCCAAAAACGGATAGCGGTTCCGGTTCTTGATTTGGGGCATGTGCCTATAACCTTCAAATCTTCAACTTTCTCGCCGCCTGCGTAAATTATTGAATAAACCTGCCCGTCACGGGATACTTTAGCTTCAAGGCGTTTTGACAAAGCGTTGACCACGCTTACACCCACGCCGTGCAAACCGCCTGAAAACGCATAATTTTCGTTTGAAAACTTACCGCCGGCGTGAAGCTTTGAAAAAATAAGCTCAATTGCCGGGATCTTCTCGGTAGGATGCAGATCAACCGGCATACCGCGGCCGTTGTCAATTACTTCAAGCGAACCGTCTTTATATAAATTTACTTCAATCTTCGTGGCAAAACCGGCTAAAGCTTCGTCAACACTGTTATCAATTACTTCCATACCCAAATGATTGGGGTTTTGGGTATCCGTGTACATACCGGGGCGACGGCGTACCGGTTCAAGACCTTCTAATACTTCAATGGAAGCGCCGGTATATTCATTAATCTGCTGTTCTTTGGTCATGCGCGTTTTAACTTAAAGATATAAATGAGCCTTAAATTTCCTCCTGAATTTTAGCACAAGCTAAAATTTCTTGAAAAAAGGCTTTTACGCTATGTGCTTTTTAACCTTGATTTGAGCGCAGAGTCCGCCTTCCTTTTGATTTACAAGCTTAACTTCAGCTCCCGCTCGTTTGGCTGCGGCTTTGGCTATGGCAAGCCCAAGACCCGTTCCCGGAACTTTGGCGCTGTCGCCTCCCACTCTAAAGAAAGGCGTAAATACGCTTTCTAAATATTCCTTAGAAATTCCGGGGCCCGTATCTTTAACTTCCAAAATAAGGAATTCCCCATCTTCTTTGCAAGTTAAATCCACTCTGCCGCCTTCAGGCGTATATTTAATAGCGTTTACGGTAAAGTTATTTAAAACGCACTTTAAGTCAGAAAGAGAAGAAAAAGCCGTAAAATTCATGGGACCGTCAACCCCGAAATCAATATCCTTTTCCTCGGCAAGCGGACTTAACTCTTCAATAAGTGAAATAAATAAATTTTCAATATCACATGGAGCGAGCACCGTCTGCTCTTTGTTGTTCTGCATACGGGTAAGGGACAAAAGCGCGTTCATTAAATCCTTTTCCCGCTCGATGCTTTGTCTTAGCGCTTTAAGCTTCTCTTTTGCCTTTGACGGTAAATCTTCATCTGCAAGGCTTTCAGCCTGTAAAGACAATGCGGTAAGCGGTGTTCTCATTTCATGAGCGGCATCGGCAATAAAACGCTGCTGCACCGCCATGCTCTCCTCCACTTTGTCAAATAAGCGGTCAATGGCGCCTATAAATGAATCAAGCTCTGAAGGGATGTAGCCTTTATGCTCCGATACGATAGGACTTAAATCATTTTCCTTGCGTTTATCAAGCTTAAGCGCTAAGGCTTTAACCGCTTTAAAGGTCAAATTAACGCTTATGATAACTATGGGAATATAAATTAAAAGCAGCGCTAAAAACTCATAAAAAGAAGTATTAAGCGCTTTGGCGCTGATGTCGTTGACAACATCTAAAGGACGGGCCACCACAAAACGTTCACCGTCTGTCTTTGTCGCCACGAAAACACGAGTACGGTTATCGGAAATCAGCACGGTATAAAAACCGTCCGCAATTCCCGCAGGAAGGAATATATTATTGCGTGACTGTCCGTAAAGCGGAGCGATGACGATATCAAAGCGACGCGTGGACAAATCGCCAAGCGAGGGAATCTCCGCAGGCGGGGGAGGCGGCGGACGCATTCTGCCGTGCTCGATATTTTGCTCTTCAATAATTATTTCAGAGTTGCCGCCCATATGATGTCGGCGGAAAAACATACGCCGATGTGCCTGACGCGGACCTTCCCAGCGCTTGGGAATCAGCATGTTGTAATTAATTACCGTCGCAGCGATTTGCGACAGCTCTTCATCAATAAAATTTAAAGTCTCATTTTTAACTGAATAATAAGACCATAAGCTGGCGCCGACTGCCGCCAGGAAACCGAGGCAAGAGAAAATTAAGATAAGACGAAACTTAAGCGATCGCCCTATGCTTCTTTTGCCACTTTCCACCCGACACCCCGAACGTTCTTAATATGACTTGCGCCGATTTTCTTTCTTAAAGAATGAATGATAAATTCAACCGCGTTGCTTTCAACTTCCTCGTCATAGCTGTAAATGCGCTGTTCAAGCGCCTCACGCGACAATACCGCGCCGGGGCGCTGCATCAAAGCTTCAAGCAAAGAAAACTCACGGGAAGTTAATGAGACTTCACGGCTTTCGTTTTCTTCTTTTACGGTTAAAAGATGCTCAACCGGATCTAAAGTAAGCACGCCGTTAGTCAAAAGATTGTCAATTTTTTCGCTATTACCCGTGCTTCTACGCAGCACCGCTCTTATTCTTGCCAAAAGCTCGGTAAAATCAAAAGGCTTTACCAAATAATCATCCGCGCCTTTATCAAGTCCGCTTACTCTGTCGGCAATCGCGTCACGGGCGGTAAGTACGATAACGGGACTTTTTATTTTCTGCGCGCGCCATTTGCCTAAAAGAGACATACCGTCAAGCCCCGGCAGGCCTAAATCAAGCAAAATGCAATCGTAATCCACGTCTTCAGGAGCATACAAAGCAGTATTGCCGTCCTGAAACCAGTCAACGGCGTAAGACTTGCTCTCAAGGCCTTCTTTTACGGCCTGGCCAATCATCCTATCGTCTTCAACCAGCAGAATGCGCATCTTTCTCTCCTTACAATCCGTATCCTTTAGTGTAAGCGCTAAAGCTTAGAGAAAAATTAGTTTTTATTTTCCAAAAAGTCCAAAACTTCAGGAACGATATCAATAAAATCGGTAAAAGCATGACAACCGCCATGCATGAGAACTATCTCTGACTTGTCATAAAAAGCAAGGGACTTTTTATAATCAAGGACTTCGTCCCCGTCTTGTAAATATACTTTGATTTTACAAGGATTAAAAGTAATAGAGGCATCAAGCTCTTTTAACGTGTCAAGCATCTGCGGCTTTAGCGTAAAGCGCTCGCCGGTAACCGTATTGACATGATCGCCGATTAAATTCTGAAAATAATCCTGAGGGTGAACGCAAGGGTTTAACAGTACTGCTCTAAAGCCGAAAACTCCTGACAGCAAAGTAGAGAAAAAACCGCCCATGGAGCTGCCGACAAGACCTATCTTTTCATATTTTTTAGTTAAATTCTCAAAATACGCTATAAGGGCATCATGAGCTTCTTTAGGAGTATCCGGAAAGTCAGGGGCTGAAAAAGTTAAATCAGAACGGTTTTCTTTAATGTAATTTTTTAAAATCGTACTTTTAACCGCGGCAGATCCTGATAAAAAGCCGTGAATATAACAAATGTGCATAACGACTCCTAATAGCCGGAGACACCATGATCGGCAATAAAACGTCCGGGAGGAAGCCTGAATACTTCAGTACGGATTTCGCCTTGTGAAGTCAATGTAAGATAGCGCCACCCGGGTCCCTTTTGATCAAGTGCAAAATCATGCGATAAAGGCTCAAACTGAATCGATGTGGACGGCGTGGCTATGTAACGGATATTGTTGATGACGGAATCAAATTCCTGATGCACGTGACCGCAGACCACCGCTTTTATTTGCGGGAACTTTGATATAAATGAATTAAACTCATCCTGATTGTGCATTGTCTGAGTATCAAGCCAGCGGCTTTTAACCAAAAGCGGCAAATGATGCACGACCACCACGGTATTTAAATCAGGATATCTTTCAAGGCACTTTCTTAAAAACTGCAGCTCTTCTTTTTGTACCCAGCCGTGCGCCATAGCGTAAACTTCCGAGTTTAAAAACACGAACTGCCAATTATTGCAGATAACGTGCTTATTGGTATCAACACCGAGCCTGTCGAACATACGATACATTAAAGGACCGTCATCGTGATTGCCGGGGCAGAAAAACACATGAGATTTAAGCAGCGCCACCATATGGGCAAAGCGTTGATAAGACTCGGGAGAATAATCCTGGGAAATATCCCCTGACACCATGATGAAATCAAAATGCATGCCCTGATTGACCACGGACTCAATCACGGCTTTAAAGCTTTCTGAGGTTTTTATGCCTAAAAGCGTACCATGCTCGTCGGCAAACAAATGAGTGTCGGTAAGCTGCAATACGCTTATCGCATCTCCTTGTCTGCTTTTCATTATCGTGGTACGCATAAAAAATTATATCCTTAGGTTATTTTTGAAAATCCAACACAATACTACATAGCAAGAAAACTTAATACAGTTATTTGCGTAGCAAATTAACAAACATTTCAAATTTTTGATTCATCTCTAAAATTTACAAAAAAGCTGCACTGATATAGCTCTATCAATGAGTTAGCTAAAACACCCCATTAAAACAATTTTTCAAAATTTATGCAGACATCAAATTTTTAAGCTTAAGATGCAGTCGCACTCTTCGTGTTTAGCAAACAAATGAGAAAACACATATAAATCTACATTTAATATAAATATATCTACTATTAAAATTTAAAAATCTAGATTTCGTGAAAAGAAGCAACTTGCCGTCTTTTAGCTCTAATTACATTCACTTGTTACATTTATGCCAAGCAATGCTCATGCTCGTCTTCTTCATAACTTGACCATCAACAACTAGCTAAAAATATGAAATATGCAATGCAGACGATTACCAGTAAAAGCGATCTCTTTTCAGAATGATTTAAAGCTAAATGTTCCATGAACGACCAGCTCATCGCTCAATAATTTTCATTATATAGCGTCCAAAATGTCGCCCAAAACTAAATTTACCCTTCTGTAAAAAGAGATAAAAGATAGAATCAAACAAAAAAATTATGCGGATTGTAATGTCTAAAAATTTAAATATTTCAAAACCTACTTCTCTTAACTTTTCACAATTTATTTTAAAAATCTAGAAAACGTGCAAATTATCGCTATAGAAATTCTAGAAAACGTGAAATATTAGACACATAAAATTCTTGATTTCGTGCATTTAATTGATTATTAAAAGAAAATTCTGTCAAGATTTACTTGATTGAAAACAGCTTAAAAAAGAACTTCTGCTCTTTTAATTGAGAGAGCAAAATCTACCAATGGATTTTGAAAAACTCTCTGGGTCTTATACGATTAAATACTAATGCAGTCTCTTAAAAATCAGTAAAAAATACAAAATTGCACCTTAAGATCGAATGGAAATCAAGTTCTTAATTGCCAAAACTGTTATTGCAAACAGGCATAATTTTTACCACTCGATAAAAATAATATCTGATAAAAGCTATTCTTTGCCTTCACTAAAAAATTAATAGCAAAATATAATAATCATTTATCTATTTCGTATGAGTTTCATAACAGCGATCTGAAAATCGATGAAGACGGTATTGTCTATTTACCTTTATATATGACACCTCTTCTTTAGTTTGAATACAAAAAGACAACCTTAAATAAACAAAATTATCATGAACAAACAAAATATCTACGATTTATTAAAAGCCAAAAACATCAAGCATGAAATAACCGAACATTGCGCACTCTTTAGTATGAAAGATACTGCGGATGTGGTTTTCCCTTATCCAGAGGCTGAAGCTAAAAATCTTTTTGTAAGAGATGACAAAAAGCGCAATTACTATCTAATAACCGTTCGTGGAGATAAACGTGTCGATTTAAAAGCTTTTCGCAAAAAATTCGGACTTAGAGCTCTTTCTTTTGCATCGCCTGCCGATCTTGAGAGCAAACTGCAATTAATACCCGGATCCGTATCTCCTTTCGGTCTGCTTAACGATAAATCTTGCTCGGTTATTTGGTATGTAGATGAAGAATTTACAACCGTCTCACATATGATAGGAATTCATCCTAACAACAATACCGCTACGGTATGGCTTGATCCTAAAGATCTGATGCAAATCATAAGCTCTCATGGAAATACTATTGAAATGATCAATTTAAATGATTGCTTAATTAAAGAAGAGATTTGAATTTTTACAAAAGATAAATAAACTTGCAAATAAGGCCGCTAGAGGCAAAAACTTTCATGAAACGAAAGGCGCGGCCTTAAAGAGGTGAAAGCGCCATCATTAATAACGACGCTTTATTCTGTCGAGAATTTAATTAAAAGCTGTGTTTAAAGCCACCCGATACGGTATAGGTATTGTCGTTGTCAGCTCCGAATACCTGCTCTCCTTCAAGGAAGAAATAAGTGTTTTCCGAGCTTTGTACTGAAATACCCAAACCTGCCGAATACCAGGTGTCGTCATTCTCATATGTGACGTCCATGACTCCGGTATTGTCATAAGCATATATGTCCTGGTCACCCAAGAACTCATGCAATACGTCGCCGCGGATATAAGCGGTTATCGGCGTGTCGGTATTAAAATCTTTTCCCGCTCTAAAGCCGATTCTGCCTATCAAGCTGTGTATCGAGTCAAGGTCGACCTTGGTGCCGTATGAGGTGGTATAGTCAGCTCCGGTAACGTAGGAGTACTGCAATTGGGCCTGCGGCTCAATGTAGTAGTTATAGGAGTTGGAGAACTTCCAGCCGTATTCCGCTGAAATTGAAGCTACCTCATTGGTATAGTCGCCGTTGACATTGACTCCGGTCATATCCAGATTGAAATCAAAATCATTCTTAAGATGACCGTACTTCAAGACCAAATCGGCATACTGACCGTCGTTGCCTAAATAGGTGGTATAGAACCAGATGCCGTATCTTTCGATATCGCCGTCACCGTCAACGGTATGGTAATCAATCTGTCCGTTCATGTAGTCAAGAGCTAAGCCGGTGTGAAATTCACCCGAATCGACAATATCTCTCTGGTCAAAGCCTACCTCTACCATAGTGTCATGGGTTCTGAAGGAATCATCCTTGCCGATATTGTCATGACGCAGTCTGACCCAGACGCCGTGGTCGGTATCACCTACAAATCTTGCTTCACCTTGACGCTTATTTAAAGTGTCCATGTAAACGGCGTTGGCGTAGTTAGCGCGGGACATGTCGACTATGGTCTTACCGGCATCGGAGATTTCAGTTGACTCAACCCCAACCAGCTTAAAGTTGGTGACTTCATCAAGTCCGCTCTCCGCTGCAGGAGCGGCGGTTTCTTTTTCCGCCAGGACCGTAACTTCACTGTCAGATGCCAGCACATTGACCGCGGCTAAAGATAAGGTCTGAGTCGCAGGAGTGGGAATAGCTTCTCCCGGCTTGCCGCTGCTTTCAAAGAATTCGTCTACGGTACTGTCACCTGGCTTGTGCACAGACATATTGTCACCGTTATATACGGAATTCTCATCATTTTCCGCATATGCGTCGGTGCCTATCTGATATTCGATATTGTTTACTCCGCCGCCGTTATAAGTAAGAGCACGGAACTTGGCCTTTGAGCCTGCTCCTACGGTAGCAAAGCGCAATCCGTCCAAACCGTCTGCATACATGTCATCATGCGATACCGCATCTATCACGTTTACGGTATACTCGCCGTTAGCGTTCTTTATATACAGCATGTCGCTGACATCACGGTCGGCATCCAGACTCATATTGAAAATGGCGTTACCGGTCAACTCATAGACGGTTAATGCATGTGCGGTTTCATTTCTGTCAGTATTTGTCGAAACCAAATCAATAATGGCGTTGGAGGAATTTTCAGTATTGATTCTGGTTATCCAGCTCTGTCCCGTGACATTCCAGCGAGAGCCTTCGCCCATAGTAAGATTTACTTCACCACCTTTATAAATCGTACTGCTGAATGCCGGGTTAAAGAATCCTTTTCCCTCTACACCATTACCGTGAGTCGTACCAACAAGCACTCCGGCATCGCCGTAGTCATCGGCACGACCGGTCAAAATACCGCCTTGACCTAAATTAACATTCACGATACCGTTATTACCGGCAAGCAGGTTGCCGTTGATGGTGATTCTGGCAGAGCCATCCTTAGGGGTAATATCAATCAAGCCTTCATAAGCTGCGAGGATATCGCCTGATATGAAGCTGTGCTGGAGATTACCTTCCTCGTCAGTAGTATCGGCGTAAGTTACTGTAACCGTGGCTCTATCATCCGGATTAACTTCTTTATTTACCGTATTAAAATCCAATTTAGTGGCGGTACCTGCGGCTATCGCCACGTCTAGGCTGTTGGGACTCTTTTCATAAGAGTCGGTTGAGATATATGAATATCCGTCAATGGAAATTGAAGAGCCTTTCTTTTCTCCCTCTTTTCCGTTATATGCCCAGACAACACGCTCTAGCTGCTCATCATTGTCATACTCGGCATAAGTACGCAGAATATTGGAATCACCGGTTAAGGAGATGTTTGCACCCTGTTCTGCGTACAAGGCAGAGATTACTTTCTTATCGGCAAAGGCAGGCTCATCACTCAAATCGCCTGAGCTTGAACTCTGTGCATAAGACGATACGGTATTAGATTTGCCGGTTAAACTTACAGAGGTATTAGCACCTTCAGCGTATACGGCACCGAGTAAACTATTTTTATTTCCGGCATCTAATGTTACTGAGCTTCCGCTTAATGAGTAAATTGCATATCCATTACCAAAGCCTTCATGCATAGGATTATCTTCACTTATTTTATCTGCCGTAATAATATTAAACTCATTAGCTTTTAAATTAACTTTTGCATTGTTAACATAAATACCTCTTTCAAATGCTTTAATATCATTATTTATTCCAGCAATTAAAGATACTTCACCACTTTTTGCCAAAAGACCATTCTTACCAATCACTCCATCTTCGTAGACATCTTTATCAAAACCTATAAAATTACTACCATGTACTGCTGTTATCAAAATTTTAGGAGTTTTAACTTCTTTTGATGATTCAGAGCAAACAGCATTCTCATAACCAGCTATATAGTTATTACCTGATGTTGCGATAGCATTAAATTCACCATCCGCACCTTCAGCCGCATGAACACCAGTACCTTCTTTTCCAATAATAATATTATAATCTGATACCTTATCAATAGATCTTGATAATGAAGATGTTGTCATTGAAGTAATATCAACAGTTCCTGATGAAAAATTTACACCATCCAAACTTGCTATAATAATATTCTTAACTGAAGAGACATCTACATTACCAGATGAGTAAATTCCATATCCAGTTTGCTTTTCATTTGTATTAACATCTACATTGATATTAACAGATCCTCCATTTGTAGATTTTAATTCAATAGCACCACCATTCTCAGCTTTTAAGCCGTAACCAAGTTTGGCATTTCCTGATACATCAACATAAATCTTAGATAAAACACTAGCATCAACTTTAGATATAATTTTGCCATTACCAATTGACTCAATAGCTGAAATTTTTTCAGAACTATTATCACTTCCTAAAGCCTCAGCATGTACAATCAAAGAACTTCCATCTATTTTTACTAAACTTTTATTTCCTGTTTCGTTTGTAGAATCATCAGCAATAATACCGATTATATCTCCACTTACAGACTTAACATTAATTGTAGTATTTATAGTCGGAATATATTTTTTATCTTGCTCTGTTGTCTCAGTATTATCTTGAGATGTTAGTTCAATAGTAGAACCATCCATTGCTTTAACAGCAAAAACATCATTATCATTATAATCTTCTTTATTAACAAATATATTATTGCTAAGAATAGCTTCTAGATTAGACTCATCACTTTCATGGTAATGTAATGTTACAATAGCAGTACTTCCTTTGTCTGCAAATAATCCAGATTCACTTGTGCATATATTATTACTTTGATCTGCCATTAAATTAATGACTGACCAATCATTTACCCAAACACCATGTTTTACTGGATTTTTAACCTGATCTTCATCTCCAATAAAATTATCTTTTATAGCAGATATTTCTGCTGATCCTTGATTGTTTATCTCTATACCTATATTTCCTCCGCTAATAATATTACTTGCATTATGAGATATTGCTTGAAAACGCGCTGAATCAACTTTCACTCCTATACCATTTTCTGATTTTATTTCATTATTTCCATTTGTAGAAATTAAAGATACCTTTGATTGTTTAAATTCTGGCTTATCTTGCGATTGTGAAATATTTACTTTACCCGATACATTTATTCCTATACCATTCACGCCATTTACATATAAAACATTTGTGTTTCCTGCTGTCAAATGAACTTCTGAGCCTTTTTGCGCATTAATTCCTTTCTCTGATATTTTATCTATCGCTATATCATTTTTTACTGTAATTTGAATATTAGCGTTTACTCCCTGGGCAACTATACCATTAGTACCGTTTTTAATATCAATATTTGATGTTTCAACCTTTTGGTCTTCTCCCTCTCCAGTAAATCCAATATTTAACTTTGCATTATCACTTGAAATAATATCTCCTTTAGCATCATCACTACTAAAACCATACTCTTTATTAGTATAATAATCTTCTTGGGGATGTTCTTCACTTACATATATAGTCTCAGCATAAGAATATGAAGAAGAAAAGCCTGCAAGAACTGCAGTTAGGAAGGTTCCGAGGGCTGCTCCTTTAGCTAATCGTTTTACCCCCCCCCTTAAGAATTCTTTATTAAAGCAATTAGATAATACTGCTCTATAGGCACAAATGAGCATGCGCATAGCGCTCTCAGTCTGACGCATCTTGTTTACCTCAATTTTCTCTATGTCGATGCGTATTATAAAAAATTTCACGTAGTTAAAATATACGTAAAAGTAAAATATTTATTAAAAATCTCAAAAATCTTTACTGTAATTTTTATGCCGTAAACGTTTACATTGTTCTAAAACCTGTAAAAAACATATATTTATAACGATTTTTATAAAATTTAGACACAAAAAACGCTTTTTATGGATAGGAAAAGAGGATGTCAAAAAAGAATCAAATAAAATTTTTGGATGGACCCCGCCATTTTGACGGGGACAAGGAGGATTTTTAGAAGTTAAGCTTTATTGCGAAACTTATCGTAATTAAGCTCTAAGTACATTAAGCCTACCATCGCGGCACAATTGCAAATTCTCCCTGTTTTGCACAGTTTAAAAGCATCTTGCGCTTTTACCTTAAAGATTCTGATATCTTCATCTTCAACAGCAAGTCCGCCGTTTGTCGCTAAATGATCGGAATTTATTTTTGCAATATAAATGGTAACGACTTCGGAAGTTCCGCCGGGGCTTGGGTATAAAGAGCTTACCAGCTCAAGATCGTCTTTAGTGATTTTAAGCTTTGCCTCTTCATAAAGTTCGCGACATGCGGCCTCTTCTCGACTTTCGCCCAGGTCAATCATACCGGCGACGATTTCAATAAGCCAAGGGGACACCGGATCGTTTAAAGCGCCGGGACGAAATTGCTCAATAAGCACGACTTCATCAGTTTTTGGATCGTAAGGAACGATAGCGACGGCTTCCGCGTCGCGCTCAAAGATTTCACGCACGAGCTTGCGGGTTTCTCCGCCCGTGAACTTTTTATAAGAAACGATGTAGTTATCTACGGCAAAATGAGCTTTAAAGACACGCTTTTTTTCGTACACGGTTACGTCTTTTATCGTAAACCGAGGTGCGGTAAGTTTTTCAATTTCGTTCATAGTTTCTTCATTTTCAACTACAATTAATTTGCTAAAGGAGATCTCTTATGCGCAAATTAATTTTAAAAGATTCTCAGGTTGTAATGCCTTCACGTATTATACGTGCAGATATTCTTGTTGAAGACGATAAAATCGCAAAAATTGCACCGCAGATTGAAGCAAACGGCGCTGACGAAATTGACTGCCATGAATTGGTGGCGCTGCCGGGATTAATTGATGCCCACGTGCATTTTCGCGATCCAGGAATGCCGCAGAAGGCTACCATTTATTCAGAATCCCGTGCCGCGGTTTTAGGCGGCGTCACTTCCTTTATGGATATGCCCAACACCATACCGCCTACCGTCGATGAAGCATCACTTAACGGTAAAAAAGCTACCGCAGCTCGCGACAGCGTGGCCAATTACGCTTTTTATTTAGGCGCGACCCCTGACAATATTGAGGAAGTAAAAAAAGCCGATCCTAAAAGCGTCGCCGGCATTAAAGTTTATATGGGTTCGACTACCGGCAACCTGCTTTTAGATGATGAAAGCATTTTGCACAAGATGTTTAAAGCAGCTCCGATGATGGTAACCGCGCACTGCGAGGATAATGAAATCATCGCCGCCAAGCAAAAAGCCGCGCAGGAAATGTACGGCGACAACATTCCTTTTAACATGCATCCTGTCATCCGCAACCGCGACTGCTGCATCAAATCCTCAAAGCTTGCCATTCAGACCGCGCTTGATACCGGAGCTAAGCTTCATATCATGCACCTTAGCACAAAAGAGGAAATTGAGATCTTAAATTACTTTGCAAAAGATCCGCTTGAAAGCCGTCAGATTTCAGGGGAAGCGTGCATTCCTCACTTGTTCTTCTCAGAAGGCGATTATTCACGCTTGCAAGGCTTTTTAAAATGCAATCCGGCGGTTAAATACGAATTTGACCGTAAAGCTTTAATTGAGGGCATCAAACGCGGCATTATCACCACGGTAGGAACCGATCATGCGCCCCATGAGATTTCAGTTAAATCAGGATCGTATTTAAAATGCGCTTCGGGCGTTACCTCGGTACAGTACTCACTGCTTGCCCTTCTTGATTTATGGAAGCGCGGCGAGCTTACCCTTGAAGAAGTGGTTAAGGTAAGTTCAACGAATGTAGCCAAGCGCTTTAACCTTACTGACAGGGGAACCATTGAAGAAGGCAAAAAAGCCGACATCGTGCTTATAAATCCGATTAAATCGCATACGGTAACAGCTTCTGACATCAAATCCTTATGCGGTTGGTCGCCTTTTATCAATCATACTTTCCGCTGCTCAGTTACCCATACGGTAGTAAGCGGCGTGTTAAAAGTAAAAGACGGTCAAATCGTAAGTAATGAAGCAGGTCAGCCTTTAAGCTTTGACCGCTAGAAATGAAAAAGCCCGTGAGGTCATCACGGGCAAAGCAGGCATATAATTTTCTTCTTGTAGTTTTTGTGGCTTAATTAGAGCTGCAAAGCGTTCTTGATGGTGAAGAACACGTCAGTCTGGTCGGTTAAACCTAAGACGTTCAAGGCACCCGGGCCGTAAGCGGCGATGCGCAGCTGTGCACCGGTATGACCGGTATCATTTACGTCTTCGCTATTGGCATAAGAGATGCTCATCGGAGCGCCGTCAGCGGTCATGACAGCCTGAGTGTAGCCCATGGAATGAGCGTCAGGGTAAACAATCTGGGTTGAGTGAGCGTGGTCGGCGGTTACGATAACCAAGGTGTTGCCGTCAGCCTTAGCAAAGTCCATTGCAACTTTAACGGCTTCGTCCAAATCCATGGTCTCACCGAACTGGCCGCAAGGATTTGAAGCGTGAGCCTGTTTGTCAATTGAAGCACCTTCAACCTGGAGGAAGAAGCCCTTCTCGTTAACTTTCAAAAGATCGATTGCCTTTTGGGTCATCTGAGCCAAGGTCGGCATGCCTTCACCGCGATCGTTAATTTCACACTTTACAGGAGGAAGATCGAGGTTACCGCGTAAAGTAGCCTGCGGACCCTTTAAGCGAATAGGCATATTGCCTTCAGAGAACAAACCAAGAAGCGGAGCATCCTGATTGGCAACGGTAACGGCGTTCATTTCATCAAGATTGGTAACATAGGTGTAGCCTACTGCCTTAGCCTTTTGCTCCAAAGTCTGACCTTTAAATTCGCCTGCTTTGATGGTTTCGGCAAAAGTTGCGCGGCCGCCGCCTAAAGTTACGTCAGGACGTAAATCGATAAGCTGCTCGGCAATACCGCCCTTGCCGCCGTTTTCCAAAGCGTTTTCCGGGCAAAGCTCTGAGGTCTTTTTAGGACCGTAGCACTTACGGGCAACGACGTGGGCAATCTGAGCTGCCGGGGTGGCGTCCTCGATTTCAGCGGTGGAAACGTCGCCGGTAGCTAAACCTTTGGCTTTGGCAAGTTCAAGCAAAGTAACATGAGGCTTACCGTTTACGTCAACGCCGATAGCGCCGTTATAAGACTTAACGCCAGATGACCATGCGGTGGCGGAAGCGGCTGAATCGGTAACGTAGTCAGGCTTTTTGGTTTCTTTATTTAAAGAGTAATGAGTGTACTGACCGGTAAACGGAAGTGAATCAAGACCTTCAAACATTCCGCCTGCGCCCTTGGCAAAGTTACGGGCTGCGGTAATTTCGCTGTCGCCCATACCGTCACCGATTAAGAGAATTACGTTCTTGGCGTGCTTTTTCTTGGCTAAATCAAGAACGGCCTGATAATTATCGGTCATATCACCGGTTAAGCGGCGGGCACCTGCGTACTGAGTGATATCGCCTAATGCGGCACGAGTCATAACTGAAGAATCGGTATTTCCGGCATTAGCTGCAGTACAAGCGGTAAAAGCAGGAACGCACATAGTGACTGCTAAAGCTAAAACGGTCTTATTTAATTTCATATCTTTAACCTCATTTTTTTAACTGAGGTCAATTTAAAAAAGTATTGTTAAATAAAAAACCGTTGATTGTTAAGAATAAATTAAATTTTAATTTTTTTATCTTTTTATCATCGGAAAAAGCGTCTTTTTGTCTCACCTAAAAAATTAAAAAGCATAAAGACTTACGCCCAAAAGAAAAGCGGCACTTATTTTGTCGTGCCTCCTTTAATAAAAAACTTAAATATTAAAAAATTAATTAAGCTTCACTTAAACCGTGCTCTTTTAAAAGCGCGATAAAGTCATCCTCTGTCATCACTTTTACGCCCAGCTCCTGCGCTTTTACAAGCTTTGAACCGGGATCCGCGCCAGCAATAACAGCATAAGTTTTCTTTGAAACCGAGCCTGAAACCTTTGCTCCGAGACTTTGCAAAAGATTTTTAGCTTTATTTCTGTCCATAACCGACAAAGTACCGGTTAGAACATAAGTCTGACCCATTAGCGGCATGGTCTGAGCCGTCTGCGCACTTGCCTGCACGCAGGGTAAAAGCGTAAGGCCTGCCGAAAACAACGGAATATCTGCAGACGGAATCAATCTTTCGATAATATCAAGGTTATGCGGCTCTTTAAAAAAGTCATAGATATGATTTGCCACCACGACACCGATATCGGGAAGCTTCATTAAATCCTCAACGCTTGCGCGCATGATGTCATTTAAAGTCTCAAAATGAGTTGCCAATGTAAGCGCCGTGGATTCGCCTACTTCTCTAATGCCTAAAGCGTAGATAAAACGGTTTAAGGCGATAGTGCGGGACTTTTCGATAGCGGCCTTTAGTTTTTTAGCCGTAATCATGCCTAAAAGGCGCGGCTTACGCTCAGGCGAGCCGTCATCAAGAACCAATGAGGCTAAATCATTTTCACCAAGAGAATAAAGATCGGCAATTGACTTTACCTTGCCGCTTAAAACCAGCTGCTCGACGATGCGATCGCCAAAGCCTTCGATATCCATTGCGTTGCGGCTTACAAAATGCAATACGCTCTCCCTAAGCTGCGCCGGACACACCAGACCGCCTGAACAGCGCGCTACCGCCTCGCCCTTAACTCTTTCAATAAGTGATCCGCACTCAGGGCATTCGGTCGGAAAAACGATAGGCTTTACCTTATCTTCCTCACGTCTTTCAAGTACTACCTCTGCCACCTGCGGAATAACGTCGCCCGCGCGTCTTACGATAACGTAATCGCCAATCATAAGATTTAAACGTCTTATTTCATCTTCATTATGCAAAGTGGCGTTTGAAACCGTAGCTCCGCCTACATAAACAGGATCAAGACGGGCAACCGGAGTTACCGCTCCGGTTCTTCCGACCTGAAACTCAACATCCAAAAGACGTGTTATTTCTTCCTCAGGCGGAAATTTATAAGCAATCGCCCAGCGCGGGGTACGCGCGGTAAAGCCCATATCTTCCTGAACTGAAATTGAGTTTACCTTAAGCACCACGCCGTCAATGTCGTAATTAAGATTAGGACGCTTTTGCAGAATATCATTGTAAAAATCGCTTAGCCCTTTGATGCCATAGACTTTTTTTACAAGCGGATTTATAGGAATTCCCCAACCTTTAACGGTCATGAGCCTGTCATATTGAGTATCAGGCAGCTCACTGCTGCACTCACCTATATAGTACGCATTAAAAGTAAGCGGACGTTTAGCCGTAATTTTTGAATCAAGCTGACGCAAGCTTCCTGCCGCGGCATTGCGCGGATTGGCAAAAACCTTGCCGCCGTTTTGTCTTGCCCTTTCATTCCACTTTTCAAAACCGTCGCGCGGCATAAACACCTCGCCGCGCACATCAAGATATGAAGGAACGTTTTCTCCTGAAAGACGCAGCGGAATCGCCTTGATGGTTTTAGCGTTTTCAGTTATGTCTTCACCGACACGTCCGTCACCGCGAGTTGCTGCTTTTACCAAAAGACCGTTTTCATAAATTAAAGAAACAGCAAGACCGTCAAGCTTGGGCTCAGCACAATACTCAACCTTATCTTCATGCGTAAAATCGCAGATCCTTTCATTAAAATCATTAAGCTCGGGAACGGAGAAAATGTCGCCAAGCGACAAAAGCGGCACGCGGTGAGTGACGCTGGCAAAAGCCGAGAGAGCCTGACCGCCTACACGTCTTGTCGGAGAGTCAGGAGATATGATTGTCGGATCTGCCTGCTCCATGATTTCAAGCTGACGATAAAGACGATCGTATTCACTGTCGGTAACAATCGGATCATCATCAACATAATAGGCTTTGGCGTAACGGTTTAATAATGCAACCAGCTCTTTATAAGAATAGTTTTTCTCGCTCACGGCTTTTCTCTTAATTTTTTATGAAGTTAATTAATTTTTCTAATTTTAAGCTATTTAGCCATGGTTTGATGTCAAAAATTTATATACAGAAAATAAGGGCAATTGCGAATGCGCCGCAAAGATATAACACGGATTTTTTAGGAAAGAAAACGACGGTAATTAAACAAAAAAGAATAAGGCAAACGCATGCTGCAGGGTGAAGCCACAATAAAAAATAACAGATTAAATCTTCTGCATTTAATTAATCTAAGCTTTACCGCTAAAGCAAATGCTCCAAAATAAAAATCCCTGCACTAAACAGGGATCTTCTAAATTCAACGGATTGGATTTTTTATTAGATTGATGCAGGCATATCATCATAATCAGAAGGATCTTTACCGGCATCATAAGCGGCTAAAGCTTTTTCCATCTTGTCAAAATCTTCATCGGTAATGATATTGTGATGATTGTCCTGAATAGTTCCGCCTAAATTCTGGGCAAAAAGATTGGCGGCCATGCGCATGGCTCTTATATAGGCAACGCCTTTACCGCGCTCAGGCAGATTCATAAACAAAGCCATCGCGGGAGTGGTAAAACCGCGCATATCCTGCGGGAAAGAATACGGAGCTTTTAAAGAGCAGATACGGAAGACTTCGTTTAATCTGCGACTCGGATCTTCATAAACATAGTAGATATCCATATTGCCGCGCACAAAGCCGTATTCGTTCATTAAACTTTCAATTTCGGTTCCGACAAAAGGACGATCGGCATTGGCCACGACATTAAAATCATAGCTCTTGCGTACGGTAAGCTCTTCATTCTCAATCTCTGCGTTATCTTCAGATCCTGCTTTTGGAGAGTCTTCAATTTGAATCTTTGAAGTTTCGGCATCGGCAGTCACGATTCGAACTTTACCGACATTTTTTGCATCCAAAATCTTGGCGTCATCCCCGTTATCTTTACGCAATTTACGATTGCCGGCTTTTTCGGAAAACCACAAACCGTGAATAACAAAAGCAATGATCGCGATTGCACCGATAATAAGAATTACTGCGCTTACTGTGCTTAAAGACATCTTAAAGCTCCTACATCCATATCCGTAATAATTATATAGAAAATTAAGAAAAAACTTTTAATTTAAGCGTAAATAAACTTTATGGCGCACAATATTTTAAAAACGGCTTTTTAAAACAAAAAAACTGTTTTTCGCTTTACATTAATTTGATAAGCACAATTAAAACCGTTTATTTTTTAACTAAAACGCTAAAAAATTCCTATTTGCGATCCTGAAAAATTAGAGACCGCCCTTTTTGAGTTAAAATTTAAGAAATTTAATAATAACTATTGAGATTTTGCGATGTTCAAAAACAGCATTAACCAGGAAATCTCCATTTCCGATACCTTAAATCATCTTATAGACGGCGTTAAAATCGCTTTTTCCAAAGAATGCCGCGCTTTTGTCATTATTCCTATCATCATTAACATTTTCGTCATGTCGCTTGGCGGATACTTTATTTTTTCTTATTTAAACGATTTTATTTTCGGCCTTGCCGACAATTGGCCTGATTTCCTGAAATTCGTGGCATATATTCTCTCCACTATTCTTGCCATTGTCTTAGGCTTTGTCGGATGCTACTTTTTCTCCACCGTAGCGACCATCATCGCATCCCCCTTTTACGGCTTTCTTTCCGACAAAGTCGAGAAAATGCTTACCGGCAAAAACGCCAATGACGATACCGTGATGGATGCGATAAAGGATGTGCCCCGCATCTTAAAGCGTGAAGCGCAAAAACAGATCTTTTTCCTGCCCCGCGCCCTTTTATGCCTTATCATAACCATTATCCCGGGGCTTAACGTTATATCCCCAATCCTCTGGTTTCTGCTTACCGCATGGATGGCTTGCCTTCAGTACTGCGACTATGCCTATGACAATCACAAAACCGCTTTTGCCTTAATGCGCAAGGATTTACGTGACAATAGGCTGTCAACCTTCATTTTCGGCATGATTGTCTCCATCGGCATTTCAATTCCCATCATCAATCTTATTTTGCCTCCGGCAGCCGTTTGCGCCGGTACCAAATATTACTTGCAGATACAAAAAAGCTTTACGCTTGATAAGGAGTAAATTATGTACACCTTAAACGGCATGACCGTATCAGAAGGCGTAGGCGCCGGCCCCGCGTTAATTATGAATAAGGCCGTAAGCTTTGATTCTCAGGATGAAGAAAAAGTCTTTGACAGTGAAAGTGAAATCGCTAAATTCAAAAAGGCCAGCAACGAATTTGCCACAAGACTTCATCAAGTAACCGCAGGGCCAGCCCCTGACTCGGTTCGCGACTTGTTCGGTGCTGCCGCAGGATTTATTACCAACTCTAAAAATGTTGACGCGATTATCTCTTTAATTCTCAGCGGAGCATCTGCAGCCAAAGCCGCAAAAATCATTCTTTTTGAAAATTTAAAAGCATTTGAACACAGTTCTGACCCTGAGTTAAAAGCCCAGGAGCGAGAATTAAAAGCTCTTGCCAAAGAGTTTATTTCCACTTTGACACAATCTGACTCAGGAACTTTTGAAGTTCCGACTTTAACCGTTCCGACAGTAATTGTCGCAAGCGATCTTACGCCCGCCCGCTTTTTGTGCTTAAGGACGGATTTAGTCAGTGCGGTAATTTTAGAAGGCGGTCTGTCGTCAGGACACCTAGGAACCGTGCTGCGCGAACTGCATATCCCGTCTATTTTCTCGGTCATCGGGGCCACCGGAATTAAAAACGGCGAACAGGTTTTAGTCGACGCCAATAACGGCGTCGTCATGGTTGAACCGCCGTCGGATACCGCCTTTGAGCTTTTGCATGAAAACAATCCGATTAATGACGATCTTGAAGATGATTCGCTGCTTAATATCACGGTAGCTCCTTCCATCGGTGCCACGCGCGAACTCAACCTTTCACCCTCGCTTGCCTCTCACGGCCTTGGGTTGCTGCGCTCTGAGTTTTTATTTTTAGGCAACGCTAAAGAGCCTACCGAAGATGAGATGATTGAAATCTTCGCGCCGCTTTTTGACAAATTCCCTAAAGACAAGCCGCTTTCTGCCCGTACCTTTGATTTTGCCGGAGATAAAAAGCCGCTCTTTGCGGTTAAAACCGATGATAAAGGACCGCTTTTAGGATACGGAGCCAACGTCGGCACCGAGCTTTTAAAAACCGAAATAAGAGCATTGCTGCGTGCCGCGGTCGATCGCAAACTTACTCTGGTTTTTCCTCTGGTAACAAGGGTTAGCGAAGTTAAATACTTAAACGACTTATGCGCAATGTGCATTGACGAACTTAATGAAGAGGAATTGCCGCACGGCGACGTCAGCACGGCGCTGATGATTGAAACCCCGGCTGCGGTATTATCCGCATCGGCCTTTGCCAAAATGTCGTCAAGATTCTTCATCGGAACAAGCTCCCTTGCCCAATATGCAAGCGCCCCGCGTGTTCCTGACGTCTCGTTTACCCCGGCTCTTGCCAAAATGATTGCCATGGCCTGCAATGCCGCGGCTCAAGCCGGAGTTCCAGCAGCAATAGCAGGACGCTTTGCCGCCCGCGTGGATTTGCTGCCGTTTTTCTTAAACTTAGGCGTTAATTACATCACGGTAGATTCTTACTCAATTCCCAAAGTAAGAAGCGCGATTGAACGCCTTGATCTCAACTCGGCAAATGACAACTACTCCCCTAAGCTCTATGAGCAAATCATGGAGCTTGCAAGCGGTAGAGAGCTTGCCGATCTTATTAACAACCTTAACTTTACGGTGTGATCATGTCCTTTTTGTCCAATCTTTTTCACTTTCATCAAAGCGAAGACAGCGCGGATCTCACCCTGTACGCTCCGGCTTCAGGAACCCTATTGCCTTTATCCGAGGTTCCTGACATCGTAATTTCAGAAAAAATTATCGGCGACGGCGTCGCCATTATGCCTGAAAGCGAAACGATTTACGCTCCGTGCGACGGTGTAATCGCCCGTCTTTTATCCTCAAAATCGGCTTTTTCCATCCGAACTGCCTTAGGTCTTGAGGTTTACGTTTCTTTTGGCATCGGCTCAATCGAACTTGCCGGAAAAGGATTCAGCTCTGAAGTTAAAATCGGCGATACGGTAAAAAAAGGCGATCCTATTTTGCAGGTAAACAGTGCCGCAATTGCCAACAAATTAAAATCAACAGTCATTTCCATGATTGTCGTAAGATCCTCTGGCGATATCGAGAAACTTACCTCAGCAAGCGGCTCTTGCGTTGCTGCAAACACGCCGTGCGTGTGGGTTAATCTAAAGCACTCTGACGAGAAAGAGACAACCTCCTAATACTTTAAGCCAAAAGAGAAAAGTTCTTATTAATACCGCAGCCTAATGCGGTATTTTTTGCACCTTTTTGGAAGATTTTTCAGCTTTTGCACAAAGTTAATTTTTAACTTCTAGAATATTGAAAAAACTTATTAAGAAACTTCTCTGTAAAATAAAAAGCTGCAGCATCATGAATTCAACAGCCAAAGGTTATATCTGCGGAATTATCGCAGCTTCATGCTACGGATTAAGTCCTTTTTACGGCGTCAGCTTAATGAATTTAGGAATGAATGCCGCATCCGCCCTGTTTAACCGTTTTGCTCTTGCGGCAATAATTTTGTTGATATTGATGATATTACAAAAAAAGCCGCTTAATATTTCCTTAAAAGAATTTAAAGTCACAGCGATACTGGGCTTTTTATTTGCCGCTTCAACACTTACATACTTTATCGCTTTTCATTATATGAGTGCAGGCATTGCCGCTACCATTTTGTTCATATATCCGGTCATGGTGGCTGTCATAATGGCGATATTTTTTAAAGAAAAAATCACCCTGCTTACGATTTTATCCATCACTTTATCTTTTGCCGGGATTGCCATGCTGTATTTTGGTGACAACTCAGGACAAGTAAATACCGCAGGCGTCATTTTGGTTTTAATTTCAGCACTTACTTACGCTCTTTACATTATTGTCATCAATCGCTCGGGCATTGTCATGTCAGCAGAAAAAATGACTTTTTATGTGCTCCTTTCATGTCTTGCAACTATATTCATCTATACCCTGTTTGATTCCGGATCTTCGCTTATGCCGCCCCAAAGCTTCCCGATGTGGGGATACTGTCTGATGCTGGCTTTGATACCTACAATCATTTCTCTTAATTTGATGACAATTGCCGTAGAAAGCGTCGGCTCCACTCCTACTGCGGTAATGGGGGCGCTTGAACCTCTTACCGCCGTAATTATCGGCTGTCTTGTCATGCACGAAAGCATGACCTTGCACCTTTTTATCGGTATTGTTCTGATATTGATTTCCGTTGGACTAATCATCGTCGGAAAAACCTTTAAAAAGCACAGCATCAAAATCATCGTTGATGAAGTCGAAAAGGAAATCATTCGCCACTGGCGCTGGAAGTTATAAACTATTTGTGACTGCCCAAAGATCGCAGAGCATCAAACTCCTGCGGAAATTGTTTGGAAAAAGATCCGGGATTGCGGGCTATAAGCTTTACAGCCGTCTTATAATCTTTTTCCGTAAGAGCTGCCATATTCCACTCGGCAATCTTAAGATGACGCTTGAAGGAATTGATCTCATCTTTCATCACGGTAAATTGATTTGCGGTAATAATCTTTTTACCTTTGAGCTTTTCTAAATGCTCAAGGCATACATCCGCTTTTTGATTTAAGTAATTGACTAGATTTAACAAATTGCCGCGATGTTTGGCAATTGCCGTCATCATGCGAGCCTTTTTGCTTAATTTTTCCCGAACATCAAAGCACGGTTTTTCTTTTTCCAAAACAACATTGCCAAGATTTTGCTTTAGTTCGTCTGATGCAAAGGCTAATTTGCCAATGAAATTATTTATATCATCGCTTAATTTATCCATGACTGAATTATTGGCATGGATGTCTTTAAGCAATGTCTTGACGCCGCTGGCGTTTTTAAAGGAATCGGCAAAATCGTAAGTAAAAATTACAGTCAAAACCATTGCGCTCCAATCCGATAATTTAGGACTTAGAGCCGATATCGCTTTTTCAATTTCAGGATGCAGAAAATACACTAAAAATAAAGCAAACAGCCCCCAAACTATTGAACACTCTGCACATATATAGCCGCCGACATTGGCAAAGCAATTGCGGTAATCCCACAATCGCAGATGAAAAAAACGATCAAGCAAAAAGCCTGTCAGAAATTCCAAAATTGAAGCTGACAGCATTCCCAAAACAAAAACGATAAATTTGTGCTCATAGTGGGGCAGCGTGATCTGCAAAATGATAATTGCACCAATGCCGTAAATCGGCAAATAAGGACCGTGCAAAAAACCGCGATTAATAAAAAAATGCTGTTTTACCCCTTCATAACATACTTCCCATATCCATCCGAGTACACTGTAACAAAAAAAGAACATTATCCATTGGCTGTGAGAATAATCCATTGTTTCACCTGCTCTTAAATTCTCCTCCGTTATACTCCATTCCTTTCCTGTTTTTTGCGCCTTACCCTTTTTAGGGCAAAAAGAAACCTTCGCAATATCCCCAAACTCTGCTGTTCTAGATAAAAATAAAAGAGAAATTTATTTAACTTATTGT
>NZ_CAJKVK010000007.1 GCF_905203285.1 uncultured Succinatimonas sp. | reverse complement strand
TGACCGTAAGCGTCATAGGAAAAAGGCGGCTGCCGGTTCCTCCTGCAAGCACGATTCCTTTTACAGAAGATTTCTTTAACATCAGACACTGCTCCCTAAATTTTGTTTCTATTTTAAATTAAATTCATGCCGATTTAGATGTACTGATTCGGTTCATTCTTAACAAAAATCTAAAAAAATTCTCCTTTATTACAACAGCATGAAATATTGATTAAAAATAGGCTTGCAAAAGGAAAAACTTTTGCTATAATCACTGCCCGTAATGTGATGAATACCTCATTACGTTGCGCACCCGTAGCTCAGCTGGATAGAGTAATCGGCTACGAACCGATCGGTCGGGAGTTCGAATCTCTCCGGGTGCGCCATCCTTTAGAAAAATTCCATATCAATGTTAAAATATCGGCTATAAAAAAGTCTTTTTATTAAACGGTTTTAGTCTTAAAATCGCACTACACTTTTGCTGAAAACAAAAAGATCATAATGGCCGCAACAAATTCAAATAAAGAAGAAACATTAAAAGATCCGCCTAAAAACCTTGAGGCTGAACGTAATCTTTTAGGCGCATTAATGCGTGACGGTACCTTACTTGCCGCTATAGGCAATGAAATCGGTCCGCTAAATCCTGATGATTTTGCGTCAGAAAAAAACCGTATTATTTATTCCTGTATTTTAAATCGTGCCGCATCTTCAGATGAATTTGACCCTACTGTCATATGCTCGCTGCTTGAGAATGACGGTCTTTTAGACAAAGTAGGAGGCAAAGCTTACATTTCAGGGCTTATTGCCAATACTGCACCTGAATCCGTCGCAATTGAATATGCCCTTATCATCAGGAATAACGCCAGACGCCGCCGTCTTATCAGCGCCGCCGAAAAGATCAGCAATATGGGATATATGCCTGAAGGGCGCAGCGTTGATGAGCTTTATGATGAAGCTCAAGGCCTTATTTTCAAGCTTTCGGAAGAAAATGCCCATACCGATGCAGGTCCTGTTCCGGCTCTTACTCATGCGGTAAAGCTGCTCGAAAAAATACAGCAGGATAAAGAGTTAGGACAAAGAATGACCGGAATTCCGTCAGGATTTTCCGAACTTGACGAGCTTACATCAGGATTACAGCCAGGCAGTTTAAACATCGTGGCCGCACGCCCCGGTGTCGGAAAGACATCTTTCTCCATGAATATCGTCGAAAATATCGCAATGAATCCCGATATTCATAAGCCGGCATTGGTTTTCTCTTTGGAAATGCCTGCGCAGCAAATAGTTTTACGTATGCTTTCAACCTTCGGCCGTGTAAGCATGCGTGAATTGTCCGAAGGAAAAGTCACGACCAATCAGTGGCACGACATCATAAGAAAAGTTGCCATGCTTACCGAAACCGGAGAAGACAACGTAAAGCGCAACAAACTTTATATTGATGACTCGGGCGACATTACTCCTCTTGAAGTCAGATCGCGAGCCCGTAAGCTTGCGGCTGAACATGGCGGTCTTTCCGTCATAATGGTTGACTATATTCAGCTTATGAAAGGACAAACAAAAGCTGAAAACCGCAGCCTTGAAGTCGGTGAAATATCCCGTTCTTTAAAACTTCTGGCAAAAGATCTGGACGTACCGGTTATCGCGCTTTCACAGTTAAACCGTGAAGTAGAAAACCGTAAAGATCACCGTCCGATGAACTCCGATCTCCGAGAATCAGGCTCCCTTGAACAGGATGCCGATATGATTATGTTCCTGCACCGTGAAGCAACTTATCACGGAGGCGGGGACGGAGAAGATAACGGCAAAGCCCTTTTAATTGTCAGCAAAAACCGTAACGGCGCTATTAAAGATATTGAATTGCAATTCCAAGGCGCATATACGGCTTTTTATGATAAAGCCAATACCGTTGCAATGATGGACGTACCTCCTATCGACGACGTCCTTTTACAATAATAGGTACCAAAAATGAAAGCAGCCACAGCTGAAATCAATACTACGGCTTTAAGAAACAACATCGATACCATCAAAAAATACGTACCCGGATCGAAAATCGTAGCTGTCGTTAAAGCCAACGCATACGGTCACGGTCTTTACCAGGTGGCATCCGCCCTTTATGAAAAAGTTGACGCTTTTGCCGTTGCCCGTCTTGATGAAGCTTTAAATTTAAGAGAGCAGGGAATAAAAAAACCTATTATCCTGCTTGAAGGCTTTTTTAATGAAGAAGATCTTCCGTTTATCGCCCGCTCGGAAATTTATACAGCCGTCCACGATATGGAGCAGCTTGAAGCAATCGAAAGGGCAAAAGTGGAAAAACCTTTACATTGCTGGCTTAAGATTGATATCGGCATGCATCGTTTAGGAGCAGATCCTCAAGATGTTATGAAAATGAAAGAACGTCTTGAAGAGTGTCCTAATGTTTTAAAACCCATCGGTCTTATCTCTCATCTGAGCGTTGCCGATACCCCCGCAGAAACGGAATACAATATCGCACAAATCAATTATTTCCGAGAGACTGCCAAACATTTTTCAGGAGATTTATGCCTTAGCAACTCAGCCGGGATCTTGGCCTGGCCTGACTCACATACCTCTTGGGTACGCCCGGGTATCATCATGTACGGCATTTCTCCTTTTGACGATAAGGTAGGCGCAGATTTCGGTCTTGAACCGGTAATGTCTTTAAAAAGCTCGGTTATTGCTATACGTAAAGTAAAAAAAGGAGCAAAAGTCGGATATGGTGCCGCTTGGACCGCACCTTACGACACTACCATAGGAATCGTGGCAACAGGCTACGGCGACGGATATCCGCGCGTTGCTCCTAACGGTACGCCTGTTTTGATAAACGGCAGATATGTTCCAACGGCAGGACATGTTTGCATGGATATGCTGTTTGTTGATTTGGGCATCGATTCACAAGATAAAATCGGAGATGAGGCTATCTTGTGGGGCAAGGGGCTTCCCGTAGAAAAAATCGCAAAAATGTGCGGAACAATTCCTTACGAATTAGTCTGCAGAGTTATGCCGCGCGTCCGCGTTGAGCTAATTTAACAAAACTTAAATAGCAAACAGGCGGGAAAAACCCGCCTGCTTTGTTTTTTAGCAAATTAATCTTTTGCAAAGCGCATATATACTTCAAGCGCCGTAATATGCTTAGTAAGAGCGCCCACTGAAATAAAGTCCACTCCCGTCTTTGCAAACTTTCCTATCGTTTCTAAATTAACATTACCTGAAATCTCAAGCTTTGCCTGATGATTGTTTACCGCAACCGCCTCTTCTATCTGCGCATAATCAAAATTATCAAGCATTATGACATCGGCTTTTGCTTCAAGCGCTTCTTTAAGCTCTTCAAGACTTTCGACCATGATATCTATCTTTTTATCAGGGGCAATTTCTCTTGCTTTTAAAATAGCGTTCTTAATTCCGCCTGCCGCCTGAACATGTCTTCCTTTGATAAAAAACATGTCAAAAAGTCCGATGCGGTGATTCTTGCCGCCGCCGCAAGCTACGGCGTATTTTAAAGCAGTACGAAGTCCGGGTATGGTTTTGCGGGTATCAAATAAATTACACGAAGTACCCTCCATTTCCTTTACGTAAGAGTGCACTGCCGTTGCAACACCTGAAAGCATCTGCACAAAATTTAAAATAGTACGTTCGGCTGTCGCGATTACTCGTGCATTACCCTTAAGATGAAAAAGCTCCTGTCCTGCCTTAACATGATCTCCGTCCTTGGTAAACCAAGTCACGTCAACATTACCGCCTAACTGTCTTAAAGTTTCTTCAACCCATTTTTCACCGCAGAAAATTCCGCTTTCACGGGAAATTACCGCAGCTTCGCTTTCAAGATCTGCCGGAATAAGTTGAGCGCTTATATCGCGGTTTGGATCCAAAACACCGCCTAAATCTTCTTTAAGAGCACTTTCGACATTTAAACGAATATCTTCTTCAAGCATGATTTCACCTTTGAAATAAGGAAAGAGCTTGATTCGGCTGCGCAATTTTTAATCTATGCGGCTCGAACAATATCTTTTTTTAAATTACCTATAAATTTTCATTGTAGCATTGAAAAGTTCAAAATTTGATATCAGAACTAAAGGCTGAAGTTTTGTCGATTAAGTACAGCACGACTGGCTACCGATAACTTAAGCCTTTAGGTCAAAGCGCAAAATACGTAAAACGATTATACCTTATGAAGATCTTCGGCATTAAACTGGTTTTCTTGTGTAAAGGAAATAAAAATAAGATTAATAGGTCTATTTGCGACATCGTCAAATTCGAGTAGTCTTGTTCCTGATTCGTTTAGAGAATCAAGTTCGACAAAATCTCCGTTATCCCTTACATCCTGCACTGCCGTAAAGTGCAAGCTGTTTTTATGAAGTAAAATTATACCTTTATGATTTCTAAGGAAATCTTGTGCCATTGTGATAACTCTCTGCCGATTTTCTTTTAAACTGCTTGGCTCTACAATAGATTTAGTGTCGACATATAATCCCAAAATATTTGCCATCACGATGGCTTCTCCCAAATCTCCGGGAATGTATGGTTCCTCAGGATCAGGGGTAAAGCCTATTTCTTTCACCATAGGATCCACATAAGCCCTACCAAACCCATCATCAAAATATTTCATATAAGCATGGGCACAAGCCGCCTCGAAATCACTCATACAATCGAGCCCTTTTCTGCTTAAAACCTGATTTCTGACTTGCTGTACTTCAGGAGTGTGAATATCAATTTCAAAATCAGAGTCCTTATTTTCTGCATCGCGAGGATGAAAATGCAAAGTACCTTTTTGAACAAGATCTTGCGTTACATGATCGTTAAGCCATCTAGCACCTTGCTCTGAACTACACAATCCGTTAAATATACTTAAGATAAAACAGGTATTAGAGAGTGGCTGCTGTCTAAAAAACTGTCCTTGAATGATATGATTTCCGTTTTGAGCCGGCATTTGGCAATCAGGCATCGTTTTCTCTTGAAGCGCAGGAGCTCTACTTCCTCCTTGAGCTCCGGTCTTTTTCAGCAGTCCTGCTACTATGGCATCATTAATAATCGATGAAAGATCGTGTTTTGGCATACCTTCATAGTAGAAATCTTTAATCTCTTTAACTGCTGCATCAAGATTATTCGGTACTCTTTGATCATATAAGTCAGCAATACGTTTTATTTCAGATTCAATTTCCGTTCGAATTTTTTCCTCTTTTGTCGGTTCCTTCGTACTATTAGATTCGTTTAACCGTTCAAAAGCATACTTATTAAGCAATCCGGCGACTATAGCATCATTAACAGTCTCTGAAACCTGGTCCTTTGTCATACCCTCACTACAGAAATCTCTAATCTCTTTAACTGCCGCATCAAGATTTTTCGGTACACTTTGCGCATATAAGTCAGCAATACGTTTTATTTCAAATTCAATTACCGACAGAAGTTCTTTTTCATCTGTTATGACAGCACTCTTTGCAGAAAGATTTGCTCCTTCTTTAACCGTAGAACCGCTTGCCTTCTCAGCCAGAAAGCTCTCGACTAATCCTTCATAATCCTCAATTTGCGAGGAGCTCATAAGATAAGCCCCATTTTTGTCTGCGGCTTGCCTTTGCAACTTAAGCTCCAAAGAGCGCATGGCTTCAAGCTGACTGTTGCCATAGCGTAAAATCTCTTTTTTAACTGTATCAAACTCTTTTGGAGAAAGGTCCGTTCCTAAACGAGCATGAATGGCGTTTTCCAGTTTTTTGACATCAACACCGGGCTTATTGAAATTAGCCGCACTATCGGAGGCAAGCTTAATATTGTGCTTTAAATTATCAAGCTCAGCAGGACTTAGATTGGGACTAGACCCCGGATCTGCAGTAATACCGTAATGAGAGGATAAAATATTCTGCAGGGCTTCTGACAATTTTGCCTTTTCTGCATTAATAGTAGTTTGAAAGCGAAACAAATCTCTAATCTGATATAAAAAGGCAGTAAATTTACCGTGGGTTTTTATTTCATTTTTGCTGTTTAAATGAAAACCTAATCCCTCACTTTGAGCCTTTGTAAAGTCCACAGCGTTTTTAATAATTTCAGGAGAATTTGACATAAAAACCACCTTGGTTAATAAACCTATTTTTTAACCCCTTAAAAGTGATGCTTCTTCAAAAGATTGAAGCTCATTATGTCGATCATGCACACCTTGCTGCACCAAAGTCTGCATGTACTCTAAACCTTTACCGTAATTTAACAGCATATTTTCAAGTCGCGCAGCATTTATATCAACAAGAGGCCAAACCCATTGAAAAGTTATAATTCCATTTTCAGCATCATAACCAAGGCTCGCCCCTGCCAGTTTGCAGTAAAAATTATTCTGCTCCATTAAAAGACGCCAAAACTTGGCATTTTCAAGCATCTCATCAGGAGGGGTACCTAATGATGACTTAAAAAACAGCGACCCCGACTCAAAGAAAAAGGCTAACGGAACTCCATACAAATCTATAGTGCCAGATACCGAATCATTCCATTCAATACCAAGGTCAAGAGCGTTCACGGCGCTTTCTACTATTCCGCTTATATTGTTGTTATCTGTTGTCATTACATTCTCCTAAAATATAAGCCGATTTAATCAGTGGTTGATATGTCAATATTTTCCTTTTTAATTAGCTTATACTTCAAAACCAATCTTTAAGAGAGCAATACGACATCGTATCTTTTTTATTGTGTAGTGTAAAATGTATATAACATATAATATATTACCGGCTTTAAATAAAAAACACAGTCAATCTAAAAATCATATATACGTCTCAATATTGTTGTATTCTTTCTAAAAGCGCAGAATTTAAAGTGAAATCAGAATCTGACAATATATTTAGCAAAAAACACTACTTAAAAATAAGCTTGCCAAAATCTTTACTCTTCTTCCTCAAGACGAAGTTTTAGCTATTGATATTTTTTGCTGTAAGCTCTTTTTACATACAAAGATCTGTGATCCTTGTTATAATATTGCTTTTAATTTTCATTTTTTATTAAAGGCCAACCGTGCTAGAAACAATATCCTTAAACGAAAAAATCAAAGAAATGACCGAGCGGGCCAACGCTCTTAGGGGGTATCTTTGACTTCGAGACCAAGAAGGAACGTCTTGAAGAAGTAAACGGACTGCTTGAAGATCCGGATGTTTGGAACGATCCGGAAAAAGCACAGCAATTAGGAAAAGAAAGACAAGTTTTATCCTCTGTCGTCTCCCGTTTTGACAAATTATATTCAGGTTTTGATGACGTATTGATGCTTTTTGAGCTCGGCAGCGAGGAAGGAGATGAAGACTCCGTAAAAGAAGCTTATGCCGAGGCTGACAAACTTGAAGAAGTGCTAAACGCTCTTGAGTTTGAGCGTATGTTCTCAAAACCGAACGATAACTCCGACTGCTACATGGACATTCAGTCAGGATCGGGCGGTACCGAAGCTCAGGATTGGGCGGAAATGGTCATGCGCATGTACCTTAAATTCGGTGAGAAACACGGTTTTGACTGCACCGTCATTGAATGCTCGGAAGGTGAAGTTGCAGGAATAAAATCCGCAACTTTAAAATTTGCAGGTCCGTATGCTTTCGGCTGGCTGCGTACGGAAACGGGAATTCATCGTCTTGTGCGCAAATCTCCTTTTGACTCCAATAATCGCCGCCATACTTCATTCTGCTCTGCCTTTGTCTATCCTGAAATTGACAATGACATCAAAGTAGAGATTAATCCTGCCGATTTGAAAATCGATGTGTTCCGTTCATCAGGAGCCGGCGGTCAGCATGTCAACAAAACCGAATCCGCCGTCCGCATTACTCATATTCCTACAGGCGTCGTGGTCAGCTGCCAAAATGAACGTTCTCAGTTTCAAAACCGCGATCAGGCAATGAAGCAGTTAAGAGCCAAGCTCTATGAGCTTGAACTTAGAAAGCAGCAAAGTGAACAACAGGCGATTGAGGACAGCAAAGCCGATATCGGCTGGGGCAGTCAAATCAGATCTTATGTGCTTGATGATGCTCGAGTAAAAGATCTGCGTACTCAAGTTGAATGCCGTGACACGCAAAGAGTTTTAAACGGTGATTTAGACCAATTCATTGAAGCAAGCCTTAAATCCGGGCTTTAATTAAAGGAAAGAAAAATGACTAAAGAGAATATTTCCGCAACCGGTGAGAATCTCAATAATGAAATGCAGGAGCGCCGCAATAAATTAAACGCCCTGCGTGAACAAGGACAGGCGTATCCTAACGATTTTCGTCGTGATGCCGTTTCATCCGATATTATCAAAGCCTTGGGCGATAAATCAGCCGAAGAGCTTGCAGCCGATCCTAAAACATTCACCGTTGCAGGCCGTATGATGACCCGCCGCATCATGGGAAAAGCCTCTTTTGCCACTTTACAGGACATGGGCGGCAAGATTCAAATTTACGTAACCCGTGATGCCTTGCCTGAAGGACAATATCAAGAGCTTTTCAAGAAACTTGATCTGGGCGATATTATCGGTGTTACCGGCTATGCATTTAAAACAAAAACCGGCGAACTTACTTTACACGTAACCGCTTTGCGCCTTTTAGTTAAAGCTTTGCGCCCTCTGCCTGAGAAGTATAAAGGTCTTACCGATCAGGAAGCCCGCTGCCGTCAGCGTTATCTTGATCTTATCGCCAATGAAGAGTCCCGCAGAACTTTTGAGATAAGAACCAAGATCGTTTCTTTCATCCGCTCTTACATGGACAGCCACCGCTTCATGGAAGTCGAGACCCCGATGATGCACGTCATTCCTGGAGGAGCCAACGCTAAACCTTTCATTACTCATCACAACGCTCTTGATATCGACATGTACCTGCGTATCGCTCCTGAGCTTTTCTTAAAGCGTCTTGTAGTAGGCGGTTTTGAACGCGTTTATGAAATCAACCGTAACTTCCGTAACGAAGGCATTGACGTACGCCATAATCCTGAATTCACCATGATGGAATTCTATATGGCTTATCATGACTATCACGATCTTATCGACTTCACTGAAGATCTTTTCCGTAAGATGGCGCTTGAAGTTTTAGGCGATACCAAGGTTCACTACGGCAAAGAGGGCGAGGAAGGTCTTGATATTGATTTTGCAAAACCCTTTGATCGCCTTACCATGAAGGAATCCATCGTTAAATACGGAAACGGCATCGCCATGGAAGATCTTGATGATGCGGAAAAGACTAAAGAATTATGCAAAAAGCTGCACATTGAAATCATGCCGTCATGGGAGCACGGTCATTTCATTGCCGCCTTGTTTGATGAGCTGGTTGAAGAGCACTTGCAGCAGCCTACATTCATTACCTCATACCCTGCTGAAATTTCACCTTTAGCCCGCAGATCAGACAGCGATCCCCGTTACACCGATCGTTTTGAATTCTTCATCGGCGGCCGCGAAATGGGTAACGGATTCTCGGAGTTAAACGATCCTGACGATCAGGCAAGCCGCTTCCACCAGCAGGCTGAAGCTAAAAAACACGGTGATGACGAAGCGATGTATTACGATGAAGACTATATCGTAGCACTGCAGCACGGACTTCCTCCTACTGCAGGCGAAGGTATCGGCATCGATCGTACCGTCATGCTCTTTACCAATTGCCATACAATTCGTGACGTAATTTTATTCCCGACACTGCGTCCGAATAAATAATGCACAAAGCCGTGAAATTAAATCACGGCTTAATTTTTTCATTTAGGAGCTTTAAACTTAAAGTGCTAAACTAATCTCTAATAGGTTTTCTTTCTTTTCGAGGATAAAAATGCATCTTTTTCACGGCTCATTAGTAGCTCTTATTACCCCGTTTAAAGACGGCAAGCTTGACGAAGCCGCCTTGGAAAAAATGGTTGAGTGGCATATCGAAAACGGCACCAATGCTATTGTTCCCACAGGAACCACCGGCGAATGCCCGACCCTAACCGTAGAAGAACACGTCCGTGTTATCAAAGCTACCGTCGCTGTTGCTGCAGGCAGAGTTCCCGTTATGGCCGGCGCAGGATCCAATAACCCGGTAGAAGCTGTTCATTTCTCACAAGAAGCCGAAAAAGCAGGTGCCGACGGTCTTTTACATGTAGCAGGCTACTATAACCGCCCGAACCAGGCCGGCTTATATGCTCACTTTAAGATGATTAACGACAATACTTCATTGCCGATTTTCGTTTACAACATCCCGGGCCGTGCCGTAGTCAATATTCTCCCTGAGACCTTGGCTAAAATGGCTGAGCTTTCCCATATCTGCGGTATTAAAGACGCTACCGGCGATTTGGCTCGTCCGTGGAAAGAAAGAGCTTTAATTAAGCGTAAAGACTTTACCTGGCTGTCAGGTGAAGACGCCACTCAGGTAAGCTACAACGTGGCAGGCGGCGTCGGCTGTATTTCAGTTACGGCCAATATCGCTCCGCGTCTTGTTGCTAAAGTTCAAAGCTTATGCGCCGAAAACAAGTGGATCGAGGCACGTGAACTTCAGGATAAATTGATGACTCTGCACGGGCTTATGTTCAAAGAGCCGTCACCTGCCGGTGCTAAATATGCAGCCTCACTGCTCGGTTTGTGTACCGAGGAGTGCCGCTTGCCGGTAATGCCTTTGTCTGAAGGCGTCAAAGCTGAAATAAAAGCTGAAATGCAGAAACTGGAACTTATCTAATGACTGAAAAGAACGCTGAAAACAACGCTCTTTTAGAAAAGCATCGTATTAAATCATACGTGATTCGCGCCGGACGTATGACCACGGCGCAATCACATGCTCTAACCGAGCTCTCGCCAAAATATCTTATTGACGTATCTGACGAAAAACCTCTTGATATGGAGACTGTTTTCGGCAGAGAGGCTCCTTTGGTCGTTGAGATCGGTTTTGGCATGGGTAAGTCTTTTGTTGAAATGGCAAAGGCCGATCCTTTGCGTAATTATCTAGGCATCGAAGTTCATCCTCCTGGGGTGGGAGCCGCCATGATGCTGATTGAAAAAGAAGGACTTACTAACGTTAAAGTCATCAATTACGATGCGTATCTTGTACTTACCAAGTGCCTGAAACCTCAAAGCGTGGATATTCTGCAGATATTCTTCCCTGATCCTTGGCCCAAAGCACGTCATCATAAACGTCGTCTTATCAATGACGGTTTTATTGAGATCATTACTCCGATCTTAAAACACGGCGCGCAGGTAAGAATGGCCACCGATTGGCAAGAGTATGCAGAAGAAATGCTAGAGTGTTTTAATAAAGCACCAGGTTTTACCAACACTTCTGCCGACAATACCTATATTCCTCGTCCTGACTGGCGTCCGCTTACTAAATTTGAACTGCGCGGCGAACGTCTTGGACATGGAGTCTGGGATTTGGTATTTACCCGTGACTGATCAACGTAAAAATGAGCTCAAAGCCTGGCTTATTTCCATAAATGAACCTGCATATGAGCTCATTTCTTTAAACGGCGACGCCAGTTTGCGCCGTTACTTTATATACGGCGATAAAATTGCCGTAGACTCTCCTCCTTCATCTCAAAAAAATCGTGAGTTTATTGCGATAAATAAAAAACTGCATGACGCCGGCATTTATGTACCGCAAATTTTTGCTTACGATTTAGATAAAGGATTTTTCCTTTTAGAAAACTTAGGTTCGACATTATTTGCAGATATCGCCAAAGACAAAGAGGAAAGTTTTTGGTATGAAAAAACGGTTAATGTCTTAACCGACCTTGCGACCGTTGCAACGGAAGATCTTCCGCCTTTTGATCGCGACTTTATATTATTTGAGCTGTCTTTATTTCCCGAATGGATGTTAAATAAGGCTTTTAACCTTACGCTTGATAAGAGCGACGCCAAAATGCTTCAGGACAGCTTTTCAAAGCTTGCCGATTTATGTCTAAAGCAGCCTCAGATAGCCATGCACCGTGATTTTCACAGCCGCAATATCATGATCGTACAAGACAAGTTGGCGGTAATTGATTACCAGGACATGGTTAAAGGTCCGATTACTTACGATCTTGCTTCCCTGCTTTTTGACTGCTATAAAGTCTTGCCTCAAGTTTTAATTGACAAAATAACCGTTAAGACTTTTGCCTCCTACAAAAAATTAAATCTTACTGAAGATTTATCACTTGAAGGCTTCAAGCGCAATCTTGAAGCCGTATCGCTGCAACGCCATCTTAAAGTTCTCGGAATATTCTGCAGATTAAATATACGCGATCACAAAAACGGATATTTAAAAGATCTGCCGCGCGTTTTAAATTACGCAATAAACGAAAGCGCTCTATTACCGGGATTTGAATCTTTACACGAATTTCTTATAAAACTTATTCCTCTTGTTAAAACTTTATGTCCATAACAGCAATGATTTTGGCCGCAGGCCGAGGCGAACGTCTGCGTCCTTTAACCGACACTACCCCAAAACCGCTTATTGATGCAGGCGGAGTTCCTCTTATCGTACGCCATATAAAAGCATTAAAAGAAGCAGGCATTACTGATATAGTGGTAAACAGCGCCTGGCTTTCTGACAAAATCGTAAATTTTCTAGGCGACGGAAAACAATTCGGCGTTCACATAACTCACAGCGTAGAGGGACCCGGCGGACTTGAAACAGCCGGCGGCATCATTAAAGCTCTGCCTTATCTTTCCGATACTTTTTTAGTAGTAAACGGCGATACTTATATGGATGTTTCTTATGCTAAGTTTTTGCAAAGAAAACTTCCCGATAATATCTGTGCAAGACTGTACCTTGTGAAAAATCCCGCTCACAATTTAAAAGGAGATTTTGCCCTTGGGGAAGACGGACTAGTACAATACGGTAATAGCTATACGTTCAGCGGAACTGCTTTATACAGAAAAACAGCCTTTGCCCACATGAACGTTTGCAGATTAAAATTACGACCGCTATTTGACAAGTGGATTGCCGCTGGCGCACTTCAAGGATGCGTATTTGATGAACCCTGGTTTGACGCAGGAACTATCGAGCGGCTTAATATCATCAACGAATACATCAAAAACAGGGGTTAAAGTTTATGGGTAACTGGAAGGGTCGAATTATCGGCACTATCGTCGGTTTATTTTTATTAAACATCATCGGCGCAATCATCGGATATGCAATCGGATGGTTTTATTTTGATAAAAAGCGCATTATGGCAGAGCGTCAAAGCCAGGCTGCCAATGCCGCTTTTTCTTTCAGAAGCAATACCGCCCAAAGCCAAGAGCTTATAAGACTTACTTTCTGCTTAATGGGTTACGTTGCTCGCGGCGCAGGACGCATCAACGAAGCACAGATTGAACGCGCCAAAATGTTCATGCGCACCATGCAGCTTGATGCAAACGCTACTCAGCGCGCCATTGAAGCTTTTAATTACGGGAAATCGGAAAGTTTTCCGCTTGATTCCGAGCTCTTTAAACTTTCAGCTTTCGGCAAAGAAAATCCGGTAATTATCTCCTATGTTCTTGAAATCGTAGTGCAAATTGCTCTTGCCGACAATGAACTCTCATCTCTTGAACACCAGCGCCTGCTGGAAATTGCATCAAAGCTCGGCATCTCAACTACGGCAATGGAAAGGCTTATCCGCATGCGCTTTGCCGAAATGCAGTTTGCCAAATACTCAGAGCAGTTCCGCAATGCCTATCAGCAAGGAGGCTACAGCCAAGGCAGTTACCGGCAAAACGACTATTCCTCAGGCGGCAGCTCATATAACAGAGGCTCATATCAACAGCAGCCGCGCCAGGATGAGCTTAAAAATGCCTACGACATTTTAGGCGTAAGTCCCGACGCTCCTTTTGAGGAAATAAAACGTGCTCACCGTAAGCTCATGCTTAAATATCATCCTGACAGACTGGCATCCCAAGGACTTCCTCCGGAGATGGTTCGTTTATATACGCAAAAAGCGCAGGATATTCAGGCAGCTTTTGACCTCATTAAAAAAGCCCGCGGCGAAAACTAAAATTTAGTAAAAATGTTTTTTTATCTAAAAAGATCAGCTGCAACCCCGGATCTTTAGGGCGAAGATCATCGCGGATATATGGTAGACACAGATGGACGAGGGTGAAAAGAGGGTAAGGACAATTGCAGGACCCCTGCAAGTTATCGTGCTCCTCCTTTGACCAAGATGGAAAACCCGCGGCCGATGTCAAGGCTCGGGCCGCGGTGCTGAAACTTATGGCTTTCTTTAAGCTTTAAGTTATCAGTATCCTCTGGTGTTAAGCTGTTTCAAAGAATCGCAACCTTTTTGATAGTTCAGATCACAGGACTTGCGATAACACTCTTTGGCAAGTTTGTAACTCTGTTTGACCCCGTTTCCGCCGTGATAGTACGTGCCCATTTCATAACAGCCTTCGGGCGAGTTAAGATCACAGCTTTTTTTGATGAACTCAAAAGCCTTTGTCAGATTTTGAATGGTACCGGTGCCGGATGCGGTACTGTTGCCGGCGTAGATACATCCTTGGGGATTGTTTAGGTCACAGGCGCGTTTAAAAAGCTCAAATGCCTTAAAAGTATCAAACCCTCCGGTAAGACCGTTGTAATAAATGAGGCCGAGAACAATGCAGCTTTGTCCGTCACTCTGCTCACAACCTTTCGTGGCGTACTTGAAAGCCTCGAAGGCCTCAGGACTCTTCCTTGTTGTGACTTTGTTAAAGTGCAAACTTGCCAGAGCACCGCAGCTTCTCCCGTCATTGAAATCACAGCCTTTGGTATAAATTTCTGCAGCCTTGGTCTCGTTTTTTCTTCCACCTTTGCCAAGTTGATTATATTGACCGAGCATGTAGCAAGCGTCACTGTTAGGCTCATCCATCACATTCAGGTTGCAGGCTTTGTCAAAATATTGATAAGCCTTGGCGTAATCCTTTTTCACCCCCTCGCCGTTCTCGTACATCAAGCCCGCGTAGGTGCAACCGGTGTTGTTGTTCAAGTCACAGCTTTTGTTGAAATATTTTGAGGCTTCTTTGAAATTCTGTTTAATGCCCGTGCCATTATAGATGTAGACACCCACCGAGGCGCATGATTTTGCATCCTTCAAATCGCAGGCTCTTTTTAAAAATTCAATTGCCTTAGGGTGATCTTGCTTGCCCCCGACTCCGATTGAGTACATCCTGCCCATGTTGAAACACCCTTGGGGATCTTTCAAGTCACAAGCTTGTTTAAAATATTGAGCGGCTTTGGCGTAATCTGGTCCGATGCCCTTACCCTGCTCGTAATTCAAACCAACCGCGGTGCAACCAGTCCCGGATTTGAGTTCACATGCCTTGAGATAATATGTGTTGGCCTCTTTAAAAACTTTGCCCTCATTTTCGTCGACGGACTGGTTTGCCAAAATATCGCCCGCGGTGGCGCAAGAGGCGCCGTCACCAAAATCGCAGGCCATTTTGGCGTACTTGAGGGCGTTGTCGTAATCAAAATCATCCAAAAGTGCGGTAGTGAGCTCGGCGCATTTTTGAAAATCTTTTTGCTTGCAAGCCTCAATCAGGTCGGATTGACTGGCCGCTTGCGAGGCGTTTGCACAACAAGTTATCGCGGCAAACAGAGCCATAATGAGGAAATTCTTTTTCATTTTAACTCCCGTTAAAAAATGTGTGTTCGGTTTTCAGGCTTTATTTGTGCCAAAAGAACTGCTGACTTTCCATCAAGGAGGCCGCCTGAAAATTGGCTGTAATATTATGCCACGGAGATGTCTGCCTAAATCAAAGTGCAGAACCATACCTACTGACCTGTCAAGCAAACCGTACAAGAGGTCAACTGCAGAAACCCGCCGAAACTGATAACAGTAGCTCTATTGTTGTTTAGCAGTAGGATCTTCGGCATTTAAGCCGGAAAGTCAATTTCCTTAGGGATCAGCTCAAACCAACTGTTATTAGGCATAAATTCACTTGGTATATCAAAAGGAGGCGGGGCACAGAATTCCATTCTATTGCCTGAAACGGGATGGCAAAAACTCAAACATCCCGCGTGCAGATAAAGATGAGGACTTGCGTCCCTAATCTCAGGCGGAGCATATAGATGATCGCCTAAAATCGGATGACCGATTTCTTTTAAATGAACACGCAGCTGATGAGAGCGGCCGGTTAAAGGAAACAGTCTGACTAAAGTAGTTTTACCGTCATGGCATAAGGGTTCATAAAAGGTCAAAGCAGGTTTGCCGACCTCAAAATCCACTTTTTGATAGGGGCGGTGATTAATATCCAAAATCAAAGGCAAAGACACGCTACCGCTTTTTTCGATTATTCCGTCAACAATCGCGATATAAATCTTCTTAACTTCACGTCCCATGAATTGTTTGCCGAGGTTTGAGACGGCATTTTTGTTAAGACCTACGACTAACACTCCCGACGTCCCCATATCCAGACGATGCACGGCAAAGGCATCCGGATACGAACTTTTGATTCTGCTTAAAATACTGTCATGATGTTCTTTAAGCCTGCCGGGAACAGACAATAAACCTGACGGCTTATTAACTACCATTATGTCGTCATCTTCATAAAGAACATCTAAAAAAGGAAAAAGAGGCGGATTATATACAAAATCTTCTGTCATATTTTTCTTACAAACAAATATCAAATTCAGAACTGAAATTTAGCACAAAAAATAATGTAAAAACTACATAGACATTTTCTACAATAAGAATGAATAAGAAGAGTAAGGAGAATAAAGGTGAAAATTCAAGATAAAGCGCAATTTGACGCAATAAATGTTTTCGGTCTCGGGAAAACCAACACAGCTTTTGCCAAATACTTTATCGGCAACTCATTTTTAAATCCGCTTACCGGCAATGACTGCAGCCTTCACGTATCAAACGTTACCTTCGAGCCTTCCTGCCGCAATAATTGGCATATTCATCATGCGGCAAAAAACGGCGGACAGCTTCTTATCTGTACTGCAGGAGAGGGATGGTATCAGGAAGAAGGAAAGAACGCAGTAAGCCTTACTCCCGGGAAAGTGATAATGATCCCCGCTAACGTAAAACATTGGCACGGTGCCAAACAAGACAGCTGGTTTTCCCACATCGCAATTGCCGTCCCGGGTGAGGACTGCAGCAACGAATGGCTTGAAGCCGTCAGCGACGAAGAGTATGCCAAGCTTCCTGATTAATTAAATTTCACAGAGTAAAACTACCATGCAAAATAAAACCGTTCTTTTTAATAAGTTCGGAGCAGCATCTGAACTTTATACTGCAGAAGTTTCTCTGCCGCAAATTACCGATAACGAGCTGTTGATTAAAACCGCTGCCGCTGCTCTAAATCCTATAGACGCCAAAATAAGAAACGGCAGCAGTTTTGTCTGCAAAAACCGTAAAGAGCCTTTTCCTTGGAGCTTAGGCTTTGATTTTGCAGGAAGTGTAGAAGAGTGCGGCAACAATCTTAATTTTAAAAAAGGAGATAAAGTCGCCGGTATCGTCGGGCACAGCTTTAATCCGCGAGCCTATGCGCAATATATAGTAAGCGATGACAAACTCATCGTAAAAGTTCCCGACAATGTTTCCCTGAAAGAAGCGGCAGCTCTGCCGACGGCGGGAGTTACCGCACTTGATATTTTAAACACCTTAAAAGAAGTAAAGGATACGGGTAATGTGCTGGTACTCGGAGGATCAGGAGGTGTCGGACACCTTTTGATCCAGCTTTTAAAAATTCACGGATACAGCGTAACAGCCGGAGCGTCGCTTAAAAACTTTAATTTTTTAAAAGAATTAGGTGCCGATAATATTTTTGATTATCACAATGACTACAAGAGTGAATACAAAGACCGATTTGATGCGGCTATTGACTTTATAGGCGGAGATATCGGAATCGGGCTTTATGCTGTGTTAAACGAAAAAGGATTATTAATAACCGTGCCAAGCTACAGTTTTGACAAGGTTATAAGTGCCTGTCCTTGCAACAAAAAAGTAAAAAGCGTTCTTGCAGCGCCGAGCAAAGAAAAAATCGCTTATCTGCTGCAGCTTTGCGCATTAGGAAAATTGAAAGTACATATCACAAAAGAGTTCAAGCTCAATACTGAAGGAGCGCAACGGGCGCACCTTCAGATTGAAAGCACTCATACCTGCGGCAAAATTATTCTTGTGCCGTAACGGATGAGGTTCCGAAAGACGCTTCCTGAACGCTGCGGGCATTGGCAGCAGCTTCAGGTAAGCCGAGATCATCATAACACCTTGCCATCAAAGCAAGCGCAGGCTCAAGATATTGTGTTCCGCGATAAGAATAAAGAATGTTCTGGCAGTGACGAATAGTCGAAAGATAAGAGCCGCGCTCATAATAATAATTTGCGATGGCCATCTCCCGCTCGGCAAGCTGCTGCTTAATGAAAATCATGCGCTGATGCGCATCTGCCGCATACTTGCTTTCAGGATAAGTCTCAATTAGATTGCGGAAAGTTTTCAGTGCTTCGTAATATTGAGTAGGATCTTTTTGACTGCGGTTTAATCCTATAAAATCCTGCAGCATGTCAGAACGCATCTGGATCTGATTTAATCCCGTCATATACAAAACATAATCGGTATACTGGCTTGTAGGGTTCAAGCGCATAAAGCGATTGATTTGCGCTGCGGTTTTCTCGCTGTCGCGCATTTTGTAATAAACGTAAATAAGATCAAGCTGAACCTGATCGGCAAGCTCGCCGAAAGGATAGCGGGAATCTATGGCTTCAAGATATTGCTTTGCTCTTTGAAAATCACCTGAGGCCATAGCGTTCTGTGCAACGGAGTACATGGCATCGGGGGCAATATTCGGAACTTCATCTTTATTGTAATTAGCTGAAGAACAAGCCGTTAGAGCGACTGCGGCGCTTACAATTAACGGCAAAAAAAACTTAATCATCAAAAGATCCTCAAGACCTGACTGTCGTGTCATCTTTCAACTTGCTAAAATATATTAAGCTAATAATATAACATCTTGCCTTATTAATCAGAACAAAAACGCATTAAAAGTCAGGAATAAATCTGTCATCTAAAGGAAAAACCATGCCGCAAAACGTAACTTTAACCATAACCGATGAATTTCACAACAAGCGTTTGGACGCGGCTTTAGGCGGGCTTATAGACACTCACTCCCGCAGTACCCTGCGTGAATATATTGACGAAGGAAAAGTAGCTGTAGACGGCGTCGTCATCACCAAACCGAGCGTAAAAGTAAGTTCAGGACAAACAGTTACCGTCGAAATTCCCGATCCTGAAGATTTGGATGCCAAACCGCAGGATTTGCCCCTTGATATCATTTACCAAGATGACGATATCTTAGTTATCAACAAACCGATTAATTTTGTAGTGCATCCGGGCGCCGGAGTAAAAGACGGAACCGTAATGAACGCCGTGCTTTATCATTTTCCGCAAACCTCATCTTTGCCGCGCGCTGGAATCGTGCATCGACTTGATAAAGATACCTCTGGACTTATGGTTATAGCCTTATCACAACTTGCACAACAGGTTTTAACCAAAGCTATCGCCAAACATGACGTAGTACGTGAATACGAGGCTATAGCCGAAGGGCAAATAACCGCAGGCGGCACAATTGATGCTCCGATAGGACGTGATCCTCATGTGCGCACCAAGATGGCGGTAATGCCCGAAGGCATCGGCCGTGAAGCGGTAACGCACTACCGCGTCATGGAGCGTTTTCGCGCCCACACGAGACTGCGTCTGCGTCTTGAAACGGGACGCACCCATCAAATCCGCGTCCATATGGCAAGCATTCATCATCCGCTATTAGGTGACAACCAGTACGGCGGCAAACGCCTTAAAATGCTGCCCGGGGCCAGCGAAGATTTGGCAAACATGCTGCGCAATTATCGCCATCAGGCGCTTCATGCCGTACACATTGAATTTGCTCACCCTAAAACCAAGGAAATGATGAGCTTTGACGTTCCTATCCCTGATGAAATGAGCACGCTTATTGATCTTTTGCGCGAGGACTACAAAGAACATGGCGACTTCTGATTTCATCATTCCTACAATCTTTGAAAATCCTTTAACTAAAGCGGTTTTCACCACTCGCCGCGGAGGAGTTTCCAAAGCTCCTTATAACGAGCTGAATTTAGGCGATCATGTAAAAGATGATTTAAACGCCGTACTTAAAAACCGCGAAATCGTGCTAAAAGAATGCGGTTTTAAAGCAATTGCCTGGATGAATCAAACCCATTCAACCAAGGTTTGTAAAGTTACGACGGCTGACACAAGTTCCAAAATCAATGCCGACGCCATTGTTACAAATGAGCCAGGACTTGGTCTTGCCGTTATGACTGCAGATTGTCTTCCGGTGTTGCTTGCCGATGAAAAAGCTGGAATTTTTGCTGCAGTTCATTGCGGCTGGCGCGGTATTTACGGCCATATTCTTACCAATACGGTCAATATAATGAAAGAAAACGGCGCTAAAAAGATTAAAGCGGCACTAGGGCCTGCCATAGGTTTTGATTCTTTTGAAATCGGAATCGATTTAAAAGAAAAATTTCTAGCTGCAGGTGCCCCCTTATCCGCCTTTAAAGAGACTAAGACTAAAAAGGCCGATAAAGCTTTATGTTCATTGACGGAACTTGCCGCTTTTGAGTTAAAAGCTCTCGGTTGTGAGTCTGATGATATTGAAACTCTGTCTTTTGATACCTTTAAAAATCCGGAAAATTTCTTTTCCTACCGCAAAAACCACATCACGGGAAGAATGGCAGGCATTATCGGACAAATAGGATAAAGTGCAAACTTTTATCATCTTTTTACTTTAAATAAGCCTTTTTTACCCCCATTTTGTATACAGCGAAAAAAAGAATTACAAAAAGAAGGGAGGGGTAGAATGAGGTTAGACCGATTCACCGCAAAATTTCAACAAGCTTTAGCTGACGCTCAGTCGCTTGCCGTAGGCCGCGACAATCAGTTTATCGAGCCTATTCATATTCTTTCTGCACTTATTGCACAAGAAGACGGCTCGGTACGTCCGCTTTTGACCTTGGCGGGATCTGATCCTAAAGCCGTAAGCTTGTTGCTTAAAGAAGCGATTGAAAAGTTGCCGCAGGTTGAAGGAGTAGGCGGCGACGTACAATTATCACAGCAAAGCGCAAAGGTATTAAATCTTTGCGATAAATTTGCCCAAAAGAACAACGATGCTTATATTTCATCCGAGCTCTTCGTTCTTGCTGCTTTTGAAGGCGATAATGACGTTAAAGACATTTTAGTAAAATGCAATATAACCCGCGATAAGCTTTTAAAAGCTCTTGAAACAGTAAGAAACGGACAAAACGTTAACGATGAAAACGCCGAAAGCACTCGCGGCGCTTTAAAGAAATACACGATTGACCTTACCGAAAGAGCGGAAAAAGGCAAGCTTGATCCGGTCATCGGACGTGACGAAGAAATTCGCCGCACCATGCAGATCCTGCAGCGCCGCACCAAGAACAACCCGGTACTTATCGGTGAGCCTGGCGTCGGTAAGACCGCTATTGTCGAAGGACTTGCGCAACGTATTGTCAAAGGCGAAGTTCCTGAGGGACTGCGCAATAAAAAGGTCTTGTCCCTTGATATGGGAGCTTTAATTGCAGGTGCAAAATACCGTGGTGAATTTGAGGAAAGACTTAAAGGCGTATTGAACGAGCTTGCCAAACTTGAAGGCAAGGTAATTTTGTTCATCGATGAAATCCACACCATGGTCGGTGCCGGTAAATCCGAAGGTTCAATGGATGCCGGCAATATGTTGAAGCCGGCTTTGGCCCGCGGAGAACTGCACTGCATCGGTGCCACGACATTGGACGAATACCGCCAGTACATAGAAAAGGATGCCGCATTGGAGCGTCGTTTCCAAAAGGTATTTGTCGGCGAACCTTCTGTCGAGAACACCATTGCTATTTTGCGCGGATTAAAAGAGCGCTATGAGATTCATCATCACGTACAGATAACCGATCCGGCAATTGTAGCGGCCGCAACTTTATCAAACCGCTATATTACCGATCGTCAGCTGCCGGATAAAGCTATTGACCTTATCGATGAGGCTGCGGCAAGCATTCGTCTGCAGATTGACTCCAAGCCCGAGCCGCTTGATCGCCTTGATCGCAAGATCATCCAGCTCAAGATGGAGCGGCAAGCCGTTGCCAAAGAAACCGATGACGCCAGCAAAAAACGTCTGCAGGCTATTGATGAAGAAATTGACGAATCACAAAAAGAGTACTCTCGTCTTGATGAAATCTGGAAAAAAGAAAAGTTATCTCTTGAAGGTACCCAGCAAATCAAGGTTAAACTTGATGCGGCACGTCATGAATTTGACGTCGCTAAGCGCCAAGGCGATTTGTCGCGCATGAGTGAATTGCAGTACGGCATTATTCCGTCACTTGAAAAGCAAATTAAAGAAGCCGGTGACGCTCCTGCAGAGAAATCATTCCAGCTGCTTAAAAATAAAGTAACCGATGTAGAAATTGCCGAAGTTGTATCAAAAGCTACCGGCATTCCGGTTGCCAAAATGCTGGAAGGTGAAAGAGCCAAACTTTTGCATATGGAAGATAATCTGCATCAGCGTGTTATCGGTCAGGACGAAGCTATTAACGCTATTGCCAACTCAATAAGACGCTCGCGTGCCGGACTTTCCGACCCTAATCGTCCTATCGGATCGTTTATGTTCATGGGACCTACGGGTGTAGGTAAGACCGAATTGTGCAAAGCGGTAGCCGAGTTTTTATTCGATACTGAAAAAGCCATGGTGCGTATTGATATGTCCGAGTTTATGGAAAAATTCTCGGTCTCCCGTTTGGTCGGTGCACCTCCCGGGTATGTCGGATACGAACAGGGCGGCTATCTTACCGAAGCCGTGCGCAGACGTCCGTACTCCGTCATTTTGCTTGATGAAATCGAGAAAGCGCATCCTGATGTTTTCAACATCCTGCTGCAGGTGCTTGATGACGGACGGTTAACTGACGGACAGGGAAGAACGGTTGACTTTAAGAACACCGTTATCATCATGACTTCAAACCTCGGATCGGAAATGATTCAGGAGGAAACAGGCAAAAAGAGTTACCAGGAAATCAAAGCACAATTGCTGCAAATTCTGGAAAAACACTTTAAGCCTGAATTCTTGAACCGTGTTGATGAGACTGTGGTCTTCCACCCGCTCTCTCATAATGAGATCAAGAAGATCGCTAAAATCCAGCTTGAAGGTCTTACAAAGCGGCTTTCTGCTCAAGGATATGAAGTCATATTACCTGATGCACTTATGGATCATGTAGCAAATATTGGCTTTGATCCGGTATTCGGAGCAAGACCTTTGCGTCGAGCCATCCAAAATACCATTGAAGATCCTCTTGCCAATATGATCTTAAGCGGAAAAGTTAAAGTCGGAGAGCCGTTTGAGCTTAACTTCGACGCAAGCGGCGAACTTGTCTGCAATAAAGTACAAGCAAACTGCTAGAGCTGACGATAAGCTCTGATTTAATTAAGCGCAGAACACACCTTCTGCGCTTTTTTGTTAAAATCTAGACCTGTTTTCATCTGCGACGACACGCACAACAATAATAATTAACTAATGTACGCTTAATTTTCCATGAGTTTTAACCATATCTTGCGAGGAATGCTGCTTACCTTGCCTATTATGATAGGCATCATTCCTTTAGGAATCATTTTCGGAGCTCAAGCGGTACAAGCCGGATTTGAGCCGCTTGCCGCCATTTTCATGCCGGCGATTAATTTTGCCGGCGGTTCTGAATTTGCGGTCATTCCTTTATGGAGCATTACTCCGCCGATTTTGCTTATCATCCTAACGACATTTCTGATTAACTCGCGCCATCTTGTTATGGGGGCGGCTTTGGCTCCGTACCTTGAAGGACAGCCTTTTTGTCGTGTTGCTCTTATCTACTTTTTCATGTGCGATGAAACTTGGGCGCTTACCCTTCAGGAAATGGCGCATCTTGAAGAAAAAGGAAAGAATAAACCGCTTTTAAATCCCGGTTTTTATTTCGGCATCGGCGTAACTCTATGGGCCTTCTGGGTTTTATCCTGCAGTCTTGGCGTATTATTAGGCAGCGTAAGCGGAGATTTAAGTATTTACGGTTTTAACATGGCAATGCCTGCCACTTTCATCGCTTTAAGTGCCGCTATGTGGCCGCTTAAGCGGCACAAAAAAGATTACGCTAAACTTCTGCCGATTCTTGCTTCTGCAGCGGTATCCGCTCTTGTAAGTCTTAAACTAGGCAGCGCTTACAGCGTAGGGCTTGGAGTTCTTGCAGGTATTGTTACGGCATTTATTCAGGCATCAAAAAAATAATAAAGTGATAATAAATTTATGAACGATCTCCAAGCGTTATTTCCCAACGGTTTTCAGCTTTTAGCAATTTTACTTATGGCGGGAACAACTTATTTCACCCGCATCGCAGGTTATTTGATTTTGCGTAAAGGTAAAATTTCAGCACGGATAAATGCCGTGCTGGAAGCTGCTCCCAGCTGTGTCATGATAAGCATAGTCGCCCCCTTTTTCATGACAGATGATCCGATAACTTTGATAAGCTTGCTGCTGACCGTCGTATATTCAATACGCTTTAACTTTGCCTTAACCGTAATATTTTCCGTACTGACGCAATGTTTGCTATTACCTTTTTTCTAAAAAAGATACATTAAATCCAAATTTATCTAAAAAGAAATATCAATGCCTTTACATTAAAGCTTATATACTGTCAAAATAGCCGTCAAATTTTAGTAAAGTTCTTGTTTTGATACCTTGATAGTGATTAGGATTCAAAATTAGAAGTTTTAGAGTTTATTTTATCTTTTGGATATGAGTAATTATTTGCTGTAATTCAGCAAAATGTTTTAAGGTTTTCATGAACAATCAATCGATCGTTAATTCGAGTCTCCAATATTTGCGCAGGATCTTCTCTCTTGCAAAAGTGCCGGTAGATGTTGCTGTCGTCAATTATCAAGAGGATAAGCTTTATAAGTCCTCTAATATCACCTGGGATTTTAAATTTCAATCTTCATCCGGACTTGGAGCCGAGCGTCAGGGAAAACTATTTAAGTCCGATTATGATGCTCTTGAGTATGCGGAAAAGCTAAAAAATCAGTCTTTAGAAGCCGCTGAACGGGCTGATTTTATAGCTAAACTTCAGCAGTTAGAGGTACAAGGCGCGGATGCAGTGGTCAAAGCTTGCATAAAAAAGAAGAAGCTGACTGCTAAGCGCTATGAAGATTTTTGCTATAAGGAAAGCTGTCCTGAGTGTCATGGCGAAAAAAAGGTCGATTGTCCAAGATGCAAAGGAACGGGTACCGTTAAATGTCAAAACTGCGGCGGTGAGGGGTATGTTAAATGTCCCGAATGCCGCGGACGCGGACGGATCAGATCCTACCGCAACGGTAAAAGCTCAGAGCGTAAATGCAGCAAATGCAACGGTAAAGGCAAAATTCGTTGCCCGGAGTGCAAAGGCAAGGGCGAATTAAGATGCAATAACTGTGCAGGCCGCGGCAAGGTATTGTGTCATAACTGTAACGGTGTCGGCTATTTATATAAGATTTTCACCTGCAAGATTGAGGCTTCAGTTAGCAATCAACAACTCACTGCAGAGTGCAGGCTCTTTAACGCAAATGAGATCGAAAAAGAGTTTGACAAGCACTATAACGAGCTTATCAGATATGCTAAAAACGAAATTACAGCGCCGTCTGAGGAGAGTAACGGTTCATATATTCAGCATGTAAGCAGCACTGTTAAAGTAGGACGCCTTGACTATACGGTCAACGGCAAAATGCATTACTGCTATGTGCTGCCGGAAAGCTTAACAGATTCTGAAATAATGCTGTTTAAGCGTGACGCTGTTTACGATGAGTTGCTTGCAGATGAAGTACAAAAGCTTCATCAAGAAGTTAAAACCGCGTGTCAAAATCGGAATAATGCCAGGGATAAACTAAATGAATTAGCCCAAAATCCGGTTTTCGGCGAAATTGTAGTCGGCGGTATGCAGAAGTTAACAAAAAAAGCAGACGGTTTTATTTCAGACGATTTAAAAAAACTTTTGTCAAAAGAACTTGGTTTGTTACGGAAAACCGCCTTAGGTAAGCGCTCAGAGTTTTCTTTTTGGTATGTGGGTATGCTGATTTGTTTTGCCGCATTAGTCTTGGGAGCTGATTTTATAGTACAGAAAGGGGAACCAATGTTTTCTTTAAACTGCGTACTGCTGTGGAGCTTTTTTGGCATCTTAGGTCTTACTGTACCTTGGGCTGTGGCCGGACTGTGCATTAAGATCGATACTGCTTTAGATCTTAGTTGGCAAAAATACCTTCCGCGTAATCTTCGTAAACTGCCGGAAAACAAAATATTCCGTGATGCTCTTTCAAAACGGCAGATTATCGTAAACGCCTGCTTGACCGCAGCTGCGATCTTATTCGCTATATTCCTGCTCTAATCATTGGAGATATATTGTTTTAAAGACCGCGTCTTGTCTGTGACTAAGGTACGGTCTTTTAATACTAAAAGACGTTTGTTGTAGATTAGAGTGACTGTGATGATTTTTAGACTGTAAACACAATCTTTGAATCCGTATGTCTGCAATTTAATGCCGGGCTTATTGAGTTTGAAGGTAAAGAAGATCATGTTCATTTGTTAATCTTAGATCTGCCTCAATTATCTATCTTGGAGCTTGTCTTCAGACTCAAGGGAACATCTTACATAATCATCCGTAAGCGTAAGTATCCTGCCGTTAGAACAAAGCTGTGGGGCAAGGCGTTATGGTCTTCATCTTATTTTGCTTCATCCTGCACAAGTGCTTCGATATCTGTTATCCGTCAATATATTGACCGGCAGAAAACGCCGGATTAAACACTGAGCTTCTCCTCGCGATGATCTCCGCCCTGAAGGACGGGGTTTTAGCCGCAGATCTTTTTTTGATAAATTACAGCAATATTTTTATTTCAAGTTTTTAGACTATTCATTTAAAAAATAAAAACGAAAAATGCCGGATTATTTCCGGCATCTATCTGTATATCCAAGAAAAATTAGAGCAATCCTTCTACTTTAAGAAGAATAAACTCGTTATCGTCGGCCTTATTCGGATCACGGCTTGAAGATCCGGGGAAATTATTATCATTTCCGACAACGATATGATTGGCATCAACCACATCCACATCTTCTATTGTAAAGAACGGGAATTTAAAAACTCCGTCGTTTAAGCCGACCCGCGAAACATTCTTTGGATCCTGAATGTTAAGCAAATCAATATATGCTTGTTTATAAGCCTCTTTTCCGACATTTTCATTATTCATTTCAATGCGGTAAATACGCTTGAACTTAGCTATATCGCTAAAACATTTAGCAGTAGGCTCACCTGTCTTACATGCTTTATCAGCTGTACCTTCACCGTTATCACGCTCAATAATAAGTCCGTGTTCATCATCAATCATATTAAAATCGCCGATGGCATGATGATTTTCATCAAGCACGAACTTCCAATGTCTGCCGGTCCACTCACCTTTTTGGGTATCGAATTCAAGAATGCGCAAGTAACGTTTACCGTCAATATTTTCATATTGAGAACCATCCCACAAAGCGCCTTCAAGCAAAGGATATAATTTGGTACCGTCAGGAGATGAAGCCATACCTTCAAATCCCTTGGAACGCGTTACTTCAAAGGGTGCTTTTCCGTCCGGAGCTCCTTGTAACTGAATATAAGGATTATCAGGAGATCTGACTATCTTGCCGTCTACTTTGGTATCAAAGACCTCCAGGATTTTTCCGTTCATATCGGCTTTAATTAGAAAAGGTCCGAATTCATCCCCGACCCATAAGAAGCCGCCGGCAAACTGGAAGCTTTCCGGATCAAAGTCATGTCCTGACAAATAACGTTTTTCAGTGCTTTCGTTAGTAATATGAAAAGGAACTTTTCTATCCGGATCGTGCAGAAAAATGCTCTTTAACGGCTTGACACTGCCGTCCTTGAAATCAATCTGATACTGATTTAAATACAGCATTGAATCATAAGAGTTAATTTTATTGCCAAAACCGTTATCTGAAATCACCCAAAAGGTTCCGTCATCCATATGCTTAATTCCGGAATGACCCTGACGCGGCTGATTCTCAATAGGAAGAGAAATCCCGGTTAAGCGATCAGCTGATTTACCGGGAACTGCAGCTAATTTCTCAATTCTTTTACCGGTAGTATATTTACCGCTTATTTTCATATCAGAAGGAGCGTCTGAAGGGGCGGCAACCGTAGAGTTTACCGGTAAAATCGCATGTCCTTCTAAAAATGCGCTTACTTCCTCGGGAGCTGCAAACGAAGGTACGCTTAGAGCTAAACCTAAAGACAGAACCAAAAACTTTGGGGACATATTCATACAAGGTCTCCTTGAGTATTTAACAAATTTTCTGTCTTTTAGTGTAAAAAAAGAAAGTTAACTGCTAATTAACTATATGTTTAATTTAAACAAAATAATTCAGATTAAGCTTATTAAAAAAGAATCTTTCAGCAAATAAGCACATACGGCAATATGCCATGCCTGATATTTGCCGGTTTGCAGAATGCAAAAAACTTTTACCCCCAATCTGCAGTCAGACGTGATATAAACAGTGCAATTTATCGCCAAGACAAAATTGCTGTTATAAATTTTTAACTGCATTTGTGATAATAATCACAAGAAAGACTTTATATTTACATTAAATGTAACAATATATTAAATTATTTGTATATTAATTTTAACCTACATATCAAAATAAAGAGAAAAGCTATGTCAATCGATAGTATTTCCAATCGCATAAATATTAACACTGCTATTTTAAGGCAAGAGGATACAGCCTCTCACCAGGCCAGCTATGAAAAAGCCTCTACAGCAAAAAAAATCATTCTCGGCATTCTGACTTTAGGCTGTGCTGCTATTTATTTTGCAGTAAAAGAAAACAAACAAGAAGCCATAGCACAAGGAACAATCCAAAGCGTTAAAAATTTAAGACATGTTCTTGAAAATTTTACTCCCAATCAGGACGAAACAATTTCTCTTGTCATGAACGGTCTGCTTGTCAGCATTCATCAACGCGCCGACGATAACCGGCTTATCGCCAGAATTGACAATCAAGATATTGAACTTGAGCACACCGCAGAGCGGCTTAAAGAAAAACTTGAAGACGATATGGCTCAACACGTTAATTTTTATGGAAAAGACAACGTACTGTCCATGCTTAACGATTTAACGGATAACGATTCCACTCGCCCGCGCGTACGTCAGTTATATTCTCAGGCATTGATATCTGCTATCGGCATTCAAGAGCACGATCTTAGTTCTATAACTACACCGCTTTTAAAGTTATTTACCGAAATGGCCTTAAAAGAGCAGTTTTCCACCAAAGCAGAATTTGAAAAACTTTTTTATCCTTTATGCAATAACAATCTTATCAATACTGCCGACTGTCTTGATCTTATAAGCAGGTTTGAAACAGAACAAAAAGCGGATCCTAAAACAGTCACAGCAAAAGTAAGTTCTTTACCTACCCCCTCAAATCAAACGGATGCGCAAGAATTACAACAAAAACAGGCGGTACGCAATTTAGCTGCAGATTTAATCTATAACGAACGTACTTGGGATATTGATGCCAATGCTGATAATAAAGGGAAAAGATTACAGCTTGCTTTATATCAGAATGCAGACACTATAAGTAAAATTTTAAAAAACCGATCCGAGCTTGATGCGCTTATTCCAGAAATAAAAGAGCAAATCAACAATATCCTTGATACGATTGAAAATATTGAGCCATTCGGTAAAGATTCTGCAAAGATATCCGATGCTTTAAAATCGGATGAACGAGAAATTTACGAAGAAATTAAACATGATTATGACGTACAAAACAAGAAGGTAAAAGATTTAATTAATAATCTTAATGAAAACCAAATTAGTTTTTTAGTTAAAACCGCCATAACTCTGACTCCGCTATCCGAGTTTGCCGCAACGGAAGAAGCTATAGATAAAGAGATACAACACTTATCAGAAAATCTCCAGCGCACTATTTCAGAACAATTTGACGAAATCTGCGGCAATAGCGCTGCCTCAGATGCAGCGGATTACGATACCAAGACTCTTGACGAACTGCTGCAGACAAGCGGGACCGATCTTAACAGTGACGGTTACGGTAAATTCATGCGCGAGGTTATGAATTCATATTTTTCAGCTATACCTCCTATTGACCAAAGAGCTATGATTGCAGCAGGCGTACGCTACAGTACGGAAAACGCCGATCAGGGAGCCAAACTCGGTGCTTTGCTTAAAGGCGCAGGGCCAATCATGCAAAAGATGCTGCAGGGATTTAATACTGAAAGCATGAATGCCATCTTCCGTAATGCCCTGCAAGATATGAAAAGCAATCTCGCTCCGATAAATCCTACAATTATTCAGGCATATCTGCTTGACATGGTAGAAAAATCTCAAGGACGTATCGATAAAATCGAAATAACAAAATCATTAGGCGCAGCTTCGGTAGGTCAAGCATTATTATGCAAAATGTATACCAAAGATCACCCGGACGGAACTGACTGCGTTATTAAAATTTTGCGCCCGGATGCCAAATTAAGAGCGGAAAGAGAAAAGGCTATTTTCCAAGAAGCAGCAAAAAATATCCCCGGCATGACCACAACCTTTGCCGGACAATTAGAACGTATTATGTCAGAGCTTGATTTGACTATAGAGGCTGCAAACATCAAGGACGGAGCTATTTACGATCAAGGTTTTGCCACAGTAAAAAGCATGAAATTAAATCCTTTGGTAGAGCCGACAGCCAATACCATGGTACTGGAAAAAGCGCCGGGAATTACACTGGACCGATATTTAAGCGGTCTTGACGCAAAAATTCAAGAAGCTGTTGCTCCTAATATGCAGCAGACAGATACAGTGGAGATCCCCGACGAAAAGTTCTACCGTGAAACTACCAGCAAGGTTTTGGAAGATTTAAATAAAATTTATATAGATGTTGAGAAAAAACAGCAGTTTTTGATCAACTTAAGCAGCAAATGGGTATCCGAAGGTATCTACGGTGAAGGCTTTTATCACGGTGACTTGCATGCCGGAAATATGATGGTAGATGACAATATGCTGACCGTTATCGATTTCGGCAATGCAACTAAACTTACCTCTTCACAGCAAATACAGATAACTTTAATTGCGGCTGCAGCACTTAAACAGGATACGTCAAACTTCTTAAAAGGCTACCAGGAATTGTTAAGCCCTGAGGGGAAAATTGCTTTTGCAGCTAAAAAAAACCAAGTCAGTGAAATCATCGACAAAATTCTGCAAAAAGGCGAAGAAAGCGATACGGGAAAACGTATCGCCGTTGCTTTAACCGCCATACAAAAACTCGGTATTGAAGTACCGGCTCCGATATTTAATTTTTCGCAATGCCAATTAAGACTGCAGGCTGCGGTTGATTCCTTGAACGAAGCACTAAAACAAATAAAAGACAAAATGCTGGAAATTCTTCCTATCGGAGCCAAAGCAATGCCTCCTTATTTAACGTTATTATCAACGCTGCGTAGTTCTTCTGATTTATTTAAAGACGGCGTTAATACCGTTACTTCAAAACTTGTTATGTTAAAGTCAGCGCTACTTACCTATCGTGAAACGGCATCTACTGACAACGACAGCTGCTTTCTTATAAGTAAATTTTTAGAAAACATCAAGCAAGATCCTGAAGATGCTGTTACACCACAAGCTATTTGCGAAAGTTCAGTTCCTGATCTCAAAGAAATAAGAGAACAAATGATTGAATTAAAAAATAGTCCTTCTGCGGATGATGTCAGCCAAAAAGAACATCTGTTTAGCGAATACAGAAACAAACTTCTGCAATTTTATGAAAGTGAATGCGACAGATATATAAACCTTATCGGATCTTTAAAGCATAAGGAGCCGCTTGATTTTTGCGACTGCATGGGCGAAGTTATTTCACAAAACATGCGCAGCTCTTTAAGCCGCTTGGGCTTCTTTACTGCTTTACGCTACACATATTCTTAAAAAAGGGGCAAATGCCCCTTTTTTACGTTCTACTGTTGCTGTGTTACTTTGATTCCGCTTTGAACCAGCAGAGCATCCACTTTAGGCTTACGGCCTCTGAAAGCTATAAATGACTTCATCGGATCTTCTGCTCCTCCTGATGCCAATATATAATCACGAAAATCCGCGCCGGCCTCTTTATTAAAGATACCTTCCTCAATGAAGCGTCCGAAAGCATCCGCAGCCAGCACTTCCGCCCATTTATAGCTGTAATATCCTGCCGCGTATCCGCCTGCAAAAATATGCGAAAATCCGTTAGGGAAGCGACCGTTCTCATATTGAGGAACAACACTTACTTTTGATTTGACTTCATTTAAAATTTCGTAAATGCGTCCGCCTTTGTGCGGATCGTATTCTGCGTGAATTCTAAAATCAAAAATCGCAAATTCAAGCTGCCTAAGCATTGCCATAGCCGACTCAAAATTTTTAGCTGCAATCAAAGCATCAAGCTTCTCTTTAGGCAAATGCTCTCCCGTTCTGACATGACAGGACAGAAAATTAAGAACTTCTTCCTGCCAGGCAAAATTCTCATTAAACTGACTCGGTAACTCAACGGCATCCCAAGGTACTCCGTTAATTCCGGAAACGTCTGCGATATCAATACGCGTTAACAACTGATTTAACCCGTGCCCGAATTCGTGGAACAAAGTCACTACTTCATCATGCGTAAGTTCAGACTGTTTGCCGTTAACCGGAGGAGTAAAGTTACAAACAAGATATGTAACAGGAAGCTGCAAGCTGCCGTCAGCACGATAACGCCTGCTCATGCACTCATCCATCCAGGCGCCGCCGCGTTTTCCCTGACGGGCATACAGATCCATAAACAAAGTGCCGATCTTGCTGCCAAAATCATCATAAACGTCATAGCAGACTACATTCTCATTCCAGACATCCACACCAAGACGAGATCTAAAGGATATCGAGTAAATACGCTTGGCGCATTCAAAAAGACCGGCTATAACCTTATCAACAGGGAAATACGGACGCAGCTCTTCGGCATTATAGGAATATTTTTCCTGACGCAGCTTTTCGGAATAATAAGCGACATCCCACGGTTTTAAATCATCGCAGCCTAAACCTTTGGCATATTCTTTTAAGGTATTTACTTCCTCAAGACCCTGATTATGAGATTTATTTGCCAAATCATATAAAAAGCTTAAAACTTCATCATTGTTTTGCGCCATCTTAGTAGCAAGAGATAATGATGCGTAATCTTTAAAATCAAGAAGCCGGGCAAGCTCATGGCGTAAAGATAATATTTCTTCCATTACGGGCAAATTATCCCATTTGCCGGCATCAGGACCCACGTCGGAAGCGCGGGTATTGTATGCAATATACATTTCTTTACGCAGTTCCCGATTATCTGCGTAAGTTAATACCGGCAGATAAGACGGAATGTCCAAAGTAAAGACATACCCCTCAAGACCGCGCTTTTGTGCCTCGCTTTTAGCAAGATTCAAAGCGCCGCGCGGCAAACCGGCCAATTCTTTTTCATCTACGACGTTTTTGACATAGTTATTGGTTGCATCCAAAAGATTATTGGCAAAATCGGACTGCAGCTGCGACAGTCTTGCCGAAATTTCCCCAAAACGGCGCTGCTTGTCCTCAGGTAAATCAATACCCGACAATCTGAAATCACGTAAAGAATTTTCTACCGATTTACGCTGTGCTTTGGTTAATAAATTAAACTCATCGCTTTTGGCAATCTTCGTCAACGCGTCAAACAACGGACGATATTGTCCGGCCCAGGTTGAGTATTGGGCAATAAGCGGCAGACATTCATCATGGGCCGTTCTTAATTCTTGAGTATTGTTAACGGAATTTAAATGGGAAACGACCGACCATATTTTTGAAAAGCGATCATCAGCCTCCTCTATCGGAGCCATCAGATTATCCCATGTAGGATTATCTTTATTTTTTTCTACAACATTGATGATAACGTTCTTGCAATTTTCTACAGCACTTTCTACAGCCGGTTTTATATGTTCGGGCTTTACGGCGGAAAAAGCCGGAAGACCTACAATATGCATTAAAGGATTAAAATCTTTTTCCATTATTTAATTCCTTCTTTAAATCTTGATTAATGGTTAAGACTAACGGATCTAAAGTTAAGGATCAACGCCCAATATGCTAAGATTAAGTACTTCTTTTAGCAAAAATGCCGCTTGCGTTTATAATGATTATTGCGACAGGAAGAGCTTTATTTCGTATTAGATATCAGTACACCTTATAAACGGTGCTTTTTCTTTAGAGAACGTCATAAATGGAAGAGCATAATCAAAAAAATTTCGCGCCGATTCTTTCTAATCTAAAAAAAGAAATGGCCAAACAGGAAATAGACGCGATTCTTATTTCCCATGATGACGAATTTCTTTCTTTTGAACTGCAGGATGACAGTCAGTATCTTGCTTATGTAACCGGATTTACGGGATCTGCAGGTTTTGCCTGCATATCTGCCCATGATTTAACACGAAACGTCAAAGTTAAAAACGTCAAAACAAATGAAGATCTGCTGTTAAGTTGTCCTAATGCGGTATTTATTGACGGACGCTACAAAATACAGGTAACGGAGCAAACGGATCCCGAACTTTTTGATACTTTCAATTTCAGCGAAGTGTCTCCTGCCGACTGGCTGTGTGCGGTACTTGAAAGCGGACAAAGCGTAGGCGTTGATTTAAACCGCATCAGCTATGACTACTATTTAAAATTAAAAGAGCAGCTTAACTTTTTCGGTATTGAGCTTAAAGAGCTCAAATACAATCTTATTGATGCCGTATGGGAAGATCGACCCGAACATTTTTATTCAAAAGTAGAAATTTATCCTGATGAGTTTAACGGCTGCCCAAGTTTACAAAAGCGTCAGGCTTTATCAGAAGAGTTAAACCGTCGTGACATCGACGCAACCGTCATTCCGGATCCTGAAAGCGTCTGCTGGCTTTTAAATATCCGCGGACGTGACAGAAAAGGACTTCCCGTTATCAATAGCCGAGCCGTGGCTTACGCCAACGGAGCTCTTGAATGGTATGTTAACTTAAAGCACCTTGACGATGAGATTCAGGCAACACTTGAAGATCATTTCGGTCACGTGGATATCTTCAGCATAGACAGCTTTAATGATGTTTTAGAACGTTTATGCACCTCACAGGCAAAAGTTTATATTGACCCTAAAAACGCTAACGCCCACATTTTAAATTCCTTAAAAGAGGGCGGCGCTACCGTAATTGAGGGCTTGGGTTTATGCCAAATCCCTAAAGCCTGCAAAAATCCCGTGGAGATAGCAGGAGAAAGGCGCGCTCACATTAAAGACGGAATCGCCATGTGCCGTTTCCTTGCCTGGCTTGATGAACAGACTACCCCTGAAAGTAGTACCGACCTTGAAGCCTATCAAAGACGCGTTGCCGATATCGATGAGAAAATCATGTCGGATAAAGCTGAATCCTACCGTAAAATCGAAGGAGATTTTATTGAGCCTTCTTTTGATACCATTTCTGCTTTAGGACCTAACGCCGCCATGTGTCACTACAACCATCTTACGGCAAAGCACCCGCGCTCTTTAGGTAATGACGGTATGTATTTAATTGACAGCGGCGCTCATTATATTGAAGGTACTACCGATATTACCCGTACCGTGATGGTAGGGCCGAACGTCAGTCAAGAAGAAAAGCGCATGTACACTTTGGTCCTTAAGTGTCATATCGCACTTGCAACCACCATTTTCCCCAAAGGAACCACGGGGCTTCAGCTTGACGCAATCGCCCGCCGCAATTTATGGGACTACGGATTTGATTATGAGCACGGCACCGGCCATGGCGTAGGACACCTTTTATCAGTACACGAAGGTCCTGAAGTTATTTCTTCACGTCAATCATTAATACCGCTTGACGTCGGCATGGTGGTCTCAATTGAGCCGGGATATTACGCCACAGGTCTTTACGGAATAAGACTTGAAAACTTAGTGGTCGTTGAAAAATGCTCCGAGACCCATTTAGGTCACATGCTGCGTTTTTCACCGTTGACATTGGTGCCTTTTGATACAAGACTTATTTTAAGAGAAATGCTTACCAACAAAGAACGCGAATGGCTGAATGAATATCATCAGCGCGTTCATCAGGTAATCAAAAATGCCGGAACCACTCTTTCGGATATGGAAGTAAACTTCCTGACCAAAGCTACGGCACGCATCTGAGAAGGATCTGACATGCTCTTTTTGAAAAAAAGCTTACACGGAACCCTGTACAGCGCAACCAGGCTTCAGCAAATGCCCGTAATTGCGGTAAAAGCCGTCAATTACAACATTCTTGAAAGACCTGCTCACTTCAGGCAGAGAATGCTTGAACTTATATCTCAAGCCAAAAACCGGATCATGATGACGGTTTTATATCTTCAAGATGACGAAGCCGGAAGAGAAATCCTTGAGGCTCTTTATAAAGCACAGGAACGTAATCCTAAGCTTCATATCTGCATATACGTGGACTTTCATCGTGCACAGCGCGGTCTTATCGGTCAGGAGCAATCGCTTGGCAACAGCGCCCTTTACTATAAGATGGCTGAAAACAGTCCGCATCCTCCGGCAATTTACGGGGTTCCCGTAAAAAGACGTGAAATTTTCGGAGTCATGCATTTAAAAGGCTGCGTGTTTGACGACACCGTTTTATATTCAGGTGCCAGTATCAACGATGTTTACCTTGATAAAAACGGACGTTATCGTCTTGATCGCTATCATGAAATTCAGTCACAAGAATTAGCTGATACTTTGTGTTCTTATACCACTTCCGCCTTTCATATTAATTTTGCGGTACAAGACTTCTCCCAGGGGAAAGTAAAGAGCGCAAAAGAAATAAGCGAAGAGATAAGACAGCTTCAGCATCACCTGACAAAAACCCAGTACACGTTTAAAAATAATCGTCTGCACAATGACGAAGTCGGAATCACCCCGCTCGTCGGTTTAGGGAAAAAGGGAAATATTCTAAATAAAACCGTTTTATGGCTTTTATCAAGCGCCAAAAACAATCTCTTTATCTGTACTCCTTATTTCAATCCGCCTAAAATCCTGCAGCAGGCCCTTGAAGCTGCTTTAATGCGCGGCGTAAAAATTACCTTAGTGGTAGGGGATAAAGTGGCTAATGATTTTTATTTAAAGCCTGAAGAAAAATTCTCCCCTATAGGTGCTGTCCCTTATATTTACGAACAAAATCTGCGTGCCTTTATCATCAAGTTCCAAAATCTTATCGAAAAAGGGCAGCTTAAAGTAATGCTATGGAAAAACGGCAGCAACACATATCACTTAAAAGGAATTTTTGCCGATAGAAGCCTTGCTCTTATTACCGGAAACAATTTAAACCCGAGAGCTTGGAGCCTTGATTTGGAAAACGGACTTTTAGTCCACGATCCGCATCATCTGATGCAGGAAAAGTTCGGACATGAGCAGCAATATATTTTAAAACACACCACTCAAATCATGTCTGAAAAAGATCTGGATGATTTCAGTCAATATCCTGAGCAGGTAAGAAAACTTTTAACCAAAGTAAAGCGTTTTAAGGCATCTATTTTTATCAAACAGCTGCTTTAAAACAAGGATTGGTTCTGACATGTCGTGGAAAGCCAAACTTATTGTCTTTACCATTTGCATCTACTTCACGTCGGCAAGTTACACAATGATTGTGCCTTTCTTGCCGCTATATCTGCTGGAGCTTGGTGCAAACCAAAACAATATTGAATTTTGGACCGCAGTAATTTTTTCCGTCAGTTTTTTAGTCGGCGGCGTAATGGCTCCTCTGTGGGGCAAGCTTGCCGATAAAAAAGGGCAGAAAAGCATGTCGGTACGATCATCTGCCATGCTGTGTCTTGCATACCTTAGCGGCGGAATTGTCGTCTCGCCGCTGCAGCTTTTAGGCATGCGTATCCTTCAAGGTTTTGCCAACGGCTATCTGCCGTCAATTTTGTCACGCGTGTCCTCTTTCTCCCCGTCTGATAAATTAGGTTCATCTTTAGGCTTCATCCAATCATCGCAGCTTGTCGGAACCGTAAGCGGACCTTTAATCGGCGGAGTCCTCGCACATCTGTTCGGCATGCGATCTTCATTCTTCATCGCCGGAGCTTTTTTACTTATCGTGTTTCTGGTGACGGCTCTTGTTCCCGGTGAAGAAGTCGTAAAAAGTAACGACAAACAAGAAAAATCCTCAATCGTCGCTGATTTTAAATTCACCGTCCAAGATAAAAATTTACGAGAGCTTTTATCACTGTTTTTCCTTTTCTCGCTTGTCATGCTCGCGATTCAGCCGATTTTGTCATTGTATGTCGGTGAACTTATCGACTCCTATGAAGACATGGCCTTCTATGCCGGCATCGCCTGCTCCTTACCTTCATTTGTCGGAGCTTTCACGGCTCCTTTTTGGGGAAGCTTCGGGCAAAGACGCGGCTTTTACCTTTCTATGTCATGCGCGTTTTTCGGCGCGGCCTTTTTCTTATTTATCCAGGGATTTGCCCAATCCATCATGTATCTTTTCGTGACCGGTGCGGGAATGGGACTATTTATCGTCGGCATTGTTCCGAGCATCAATGCGGCATTATCCCTTGCCACCACTCCGCAATTTCGCGGCCGCGGTTTCGGCATGATGACGATGGCCGGACAATTCGGATGCATGTTAGGACCGCTGTTATCAGGTGCCGTTGTTCATACTTTCTCGCTTAACGTACAGTTTCATATCTCCGGCGCTTTTTTATTTTTAATGAGTTTTTATACCTTCAGGCGTCATATTCATTTAAAACGCAGCCGCAGAAATAAATTTAAAAAGCAAGGATAAGTGACCATGATTACTTCTGACGCTCAAATTAAAAATATTGATGTCAGTAATCTTAAAGGTGTCGGACCTAAGATTTCTTCAAGTCTTAACCGGCTTAAGATCTTCTCTTTATTTGATTTGATTTTTCACTTTCCTTTTCGCTATCAGGATCGAACCTTTATCAGTAAGGTAAGCGACCTTACAACAGACAGCAAAACCGTTTTACTATGTTTAAAAGTCAAAGCGGTGGAAGGATTTGTCGGTTCTCGCGGTAAGGTATTGAAAATTCTCTTTGCCGACGATACGGGAGTTATCGAGGCAAGTTTTTTTAATACTTACGCAACTTTCGTACATAACTTTACATCAGGAAGACGCGTTCTTGCCTACGGCAGCATCAAACCTGATTATATGACGGGGCGTCCGAGTCTCGTTCATCCCGAGATTACCTTCCTGCAAACGGATGAAGAGATTGTTACCGAAGAATTTTTAACCCCGATTTACCCCTCAACCGAGGGACTTGGTCAAGCTATTTTACGTAAAACGATAAAAACCGCTTTGGATCTTATTCACAAAGCCCCTTTACCTGAAATTCTGCCCAAGAACTTAAATCCTTACGGGATAAGTTTAAATGATGCTATAAACGACGTTCATTATCCGCATCCACAAAGCGATCATGCGCCGCTACTGCCGCAAAACTTAACGGCTTTTGAACGGATTTGTTACGAAGAGCTTATCGCCTATCAATTGTGCCTATTGCTTTTAAAAGTAAGCAACAGCTCGCACAAAGCAGCTTTAAGCATAACTTTCAATGCTGAGCTTAGCGATAACTTCCTTAAAAGTTTGTCTTTTAAACCGACCTCGGCACAGCTTAGAGTTTTTAACGAAATTCTTGATGACTTAAAAAAAGAGGTACCGATGGCTCGTCTGGTACACGGAGATGTCGGCTCCGGCAAAACTTTAGTGGCTATCATGAGTGCTCTGCAAGTAATAAAAGCAGGAGGACAATGCGTTTTGCTTTCTCCTACCGACATTCTTGCAAGACAGCACTTTGCCAAATGTTCAGCCCTGCTAAAAGCGTTTAACGTAAACTGCGTGCTTTTAACCGCATCCGAGCGTAAAAGCGATCGTTTAAACCTATTAAAATCTATAAGTGACGGCAGCGCCCAATTTATCATCGGTACACATGCGGTGTTTCAGGATGATGTAATCTATAAGCATCTTGCTCTTGTCATTATTGATGAACAGCATCGTTTCGGCATTGAACAGCGTGTCGCTTTATTAAACAAAGCACCGCAAGGGACATCCGCCCATCAGCTTGTAATGACGGCAACTCCAATCCCGAGGACTCTGCAGCTTGCCTTATATTCGGATTTGGATGTTTCAACTATTGATGAACTGCCACCAGGCCGCTCACCTATTATCACCGCTTTAATTCATATGACGCGTAAAGACGACGTTATAGCAAGACTAAACGCCGTATGCTGCCGCGGGACGCAGGCGTATTGGGTCTGTCCTCATATCGAAGAAGGCGAAGATGACGATATTGCTTCAGCAAAAAACGTTTATGAAGAACTTTCACATAAACTGCCACATCTTAAAATCGGCCTTTTGCACGGACAAATGAATTCCAAACAAAAAAACATAGTCATGGAAGAATTTGCCGCAGGCAAAATAAGCATTTTGGTGGCAACTACCATTATTGAAGTTGGTGTAGATGTTCCCAACGCCACCATAATGATTATTAATAACGCCGAAAGACTCGGACTTGCTCAGCTGCACCAGCTGCGCGGACGAGTCGGCAGAGGTTCCGCGCAATCTTATTGTCTGCTTTTGCATAACGCAGATCCTGAAAATCAAATTGCGCAAAAACGCCTACAAATCATGCGAACCTCAAACGACGGTTTTAGAATCGCCACTGAAGATCTGGCACTAAGAGGTCCGGGCGAAATTATCGGTACAAAGCAAGCCGGATTTGATACTTTTAAAGTCGCGGACGTAACTCGCGATCACCGCCTCATTGAGAGTGCACGCAATAGTGCTTTATACTTAAAAGAAAATGAGATTAAAGCCGCCGAAGACTTGATACGGCGCTGGTTTCCCCAATATTTAACTGCAAGAGACGACAAAAACGATGGTCATTCCGTATCGCAGAGCTCATAAAAAATCATTGCTTTCCCGTTTAATAAAATGGGCAGCAATATTGGCGATTTTTCTTGCCGTCGTTTTCTCCGTGCTGATTTTTCTATTTAACGGCAACAAAGTAAAAGAACCTTTAACGGATTTTATTAATAATAAACTGGGAACTGATTTTGCTGTAAGCTCAGTTGAGTTCTCGCCTTTATACCCTAATACCATCAAGCTTATTAAGCCGTCTTTTAACGATATACTTAGTGCTGATGAAATTTATCTTGAAGTTGATTTAAAAACCGTTCTTACGGACAAAGTCTTAGCTATAAGCGATCTTTACATTAAAAATCTGCGTTTTAAATCCAATGCCTCGGAATTTTTGCAGCAAAAAATCAACGCATTAAAATTTGATGTCGTAAAGATTGCCGCTTTGCGTATTGACGGTACTCCTACGCACGCATACGGAATAAAAGCCGACAATTCAAGAATTCGTTTATATGACATTACCTTAAATAAAGATTTAGCCTATACGGTAAAAGAAGGAAACCTTTCTTTTAATAAAGGTTCATTTTCAAATCTGCC
>NZ_CAJKVK010000006.1 GCF_905203285.1 uncultured Succinatimonas sp. | reverse complement strand
ATTTATACATTTTCTTATGTGTTTTCAGCATGCTTAGTATGCTTATACATTGAAACGGAACAGCATGATGTCTCCGTCTTTTACCACATAGTCTTTTCCCTCCAGACGGATCAGACCCTTTTCTTTGGCTGCTGTGTGACTTCCGCATGCGATCAGATCATCATAAGATACAACCTCTGCACGGATGAATCCTCTTTCAAAGTCAGAATGGATCTTACCGGCTGCCTGCGGGGCGGTGGCGCCTACTTTGACGGTCCAGGCTCTGACTTCCTTAGGTCCTGCGGTAAAGAAAGTCTGCAGACCTAAAAGTTTATATCCTGCGCGAATGACGCGGTTAAGTCCCGGCTCGCTGATGCCGAGACTGTCCATGAATTCTTTTCTGTCTTCAGGCTCCATGGAGGCTAAATCTGCTTCAATTGCAGCAGACACGGGAACGACTATGGAGTTTTCCTTTGCGGCATAATCCTCTAATTGAGATAAATAAGGATTATCGGTAAAACCGTCTTCCGAGACGTTGGCTATGTACATAACCGGCTTTAAGGTAAGGAAGTTGAAGCCGCGCAATGCATGCAGATCTTCCTTGGTAAAAGAGATTTGACGCAGCATTTTACCTTCCTCAAGAGCGGGCTTGCATTTTTCAAGAGCCACGACTTGAGCTAATGCTTCTTTGTCGCCGCCGGTGCGGGCGCGTTTTTCAAGACGCTGCAGGGCTTTGTCGCAGACATCCAAATCGGCAAGAGCAAGCTCGGTATTGATAATTTCAACGTCGGAAATCGGATCAACTTTGCCGTTGACGTGAATTACGTTCGGATCGTCAAAGCAGCGTACGACATGAGCGATAGCATCGGTTTCGCGAATATTCATTAAAAATTGGTTGCCAAGACCTTCACCTTTGGAGGCTCCTTTGACAAGACCTGCGATATCCACGAATTCCATTGCGGTAGGGACGATTTTCTGCGGGTTCACGATAGCGGCGATTTTATCAAGGCGCTCATCGGGGACCGGGACGATGCCGGTATTGGGCTCAATGGTGCAGAACGGGAAATTTTCAGCTGCGATGCCGGCTTTAGTCAGAGCGTTAAAAAGAGTTGATTTGCCGACGTTAGGCAAACCGACGATTCCACAATTAAATCCCATGTCTTTCTCCTAAAGAGGTTTAAATCCGTTAATAAAGGAGGTGGCTTTATTCACCCCCTCTTTAAATAAAGTTCCGATCCCTAAAAGGGCGGCATCTAAAGCCGCATCAATTTTATCGCGATCTTGCGGTGAGGGACGGTTTAACACCCAATTTATTACGTCAGAGCGTTCAGGATGTCCGATGCCGATGCGCAGGCGATAATAATTTTGGGCCCCTGACAGACAAGCCGTTATGCTTTTAAGTCCGTTGTGTCCTGCAAGCCCGCCACCGAATTTAAATCTGATGGTACCGGGCGGAAGATCCAAATCATCATGCAGCACGAGAATTTCTTCAGGTGCGATGCGGAAAAAGTTGCATAACGCACCGACGCTTCTGCCGCTTTCATTCATAAAAGTGGTCGGAAAAACGAGGCGCACTTCCTGCCCTTCAATGTTGCCGCGACCGACAAGACCTGAGAATTTGCTTTCAGGATTTAAGCTTATACGGTACTTATCTGCAATATTAAATAACAAATCGCAGCCCATATTATGCCGCGTATGTTCATATTTAGGGCCGATATTGCCAAGACCTACAATAAGTTTTAGATTTACGTTATTGGGCATAGCTTAATTTAGTAATTCCTTTGATGTCGTTTTCCGACAACTTTTTTAAATAGTGTTGTACTGAATATTTACCGCCAAGCAAAAGATCAGGAGCGATTTCATTTGCCGGAATAAGCACGAAAGCTCTTTGATGAGCTCGCGGGTGCGGAAGCGTGATAAAAGGATCGTCACTTCTTTCACCGTTAAAATCTATAAGATCAAGATCTAACGTTCTAGGTCCCCATCTTATGATCCGCTCCCGTTTAAACTCTTTTTCTATATTTAAGAGAGTTTGCATCAAATCATGCGCATTAAGAGTGACACTTAATAAAGCGCAGGCATTGATAAAGTCATCTTGCAATACTCCTCCTACAGGAGGGGTCCTATAAAACGACGATATCTTATCTACCTTAATTCCCGGTGTTTGTTCAAGTAAAGCAAGAGCGTTTTTTAAAGTAGCTTTGCTGTCACCTAAATTTGAACCTAAAGAAATTAATGCTCTGTTCATAAATTTAAGGATCTAAATGCATAGCGGCACGCCAAGCACGGGCTTTTGCCAGACGTTCGGCGCGAGAAGTAGCTTTTTCACGCTTATAGCCGCCGTTTTTCTCAGGCAGCTTATTTTTCTTTTGTTTATTTTTGGCGTTAGTGAAATTTTGCTCTTCTTTTTTGTTTAATAAAGCTCGTTTTTGCTCTGCTTTTTGGCTGCTTCTGTCATAGTAGGGCTGCCAGAAGCGGATATACGGGCTTAAATACGGCTCGAATTTGGCTCTGAGTTTAAAAATGTCAAAAGAGGCTCGCAGGATATTAGATTCAGCCATAGCCGCTACGGCATTTTGGTCATGGATATTCAAAAGTTCATTCTGACTTTTAAGCAATTTCCTGATATCCGCCGAGACCTGCCACGGTAAAGCGGTGACCGCATTTTGTTCCATAAGCATTTCTTGACATATTTCGTCAGCGATTACGTCATCTGCAACTTGATGAATTCTTGATTCATTTAATTCATAGTGCTTTATCATCTGCGACCTGAATTTATGCAGGAACATAATCGTATATAAGAAATGCGGCATATTGCGTTTTTGCTGGGCAAAACGCTGGTCGGAACTTGCCAAGGCGTATTCGACGAATGCTTGGTAATCTTTGTTTTCGATAAAACCGTCAAGACCCGGGAAAAGCAGGTTAAAAAGTCCGAAATCCCTGAGTTTGTGGAAGCTTTGCAGACCGTGGCCGGTTAAAAACAGCTTATTGACCTCATCAAACATACGGGCATTTGACACGTTAAGCAGTAGTGCCGAGTGGGTTTTAATCGGATCTGCAGTACGCTTTGAAATCTTAAAGCCGAGTTTGGCGCTAAAGCGTACGGCACGTATCATGCGCACCGGATCTTCCTGATAGCGAGTATGCGGATCGCCGATAATATCGATAATTCCGTTATTTAAATCGTAAAGTCCGCCGTGAAAATCAATTAGGGTAAAGTTTGAAATGTCATAGTAAATGGCATTAATCGTAAAATCACGGCGCGTCGCATCTTCTTCAAGCGTTTTGCCGTAGCTGTTGTCACGAATAAGCATGCCGTCATCGTTTTGGATTTGATTGCGGCCGAGATTACCGTTAACGGCACTTCTAAATGTGGTTACTTCAATGATTTCCTGTCCGAAAACCACGTGAACTATTTTAAAACGACGTCCGATGATGCGTGAATTGCGGAACAGTCGATGAACCTGCTCCGGGGTGGCGTTGGTTGAGATATCAAAATCTTTAGGGACTTTTCCAAGCAGCATATCACGTATGCATCCGCCGACCAGATATGCCTGATAACCGCCTTGACGGAGGCGATATAAAGTATTTAATGCATTTTTTGAAATGTTTTGCCGTGAAATATTATGCCGGCTGCGTTCAATTACTAATTTGGCAAAACCGTGTTTTTTTACGAGGCCTTTATTTTTCTTAAGAATATCGCTAAGGCCATTTAACAGAGCGGAAATTTTAAAATACCTCTTTTATGAGTTATTGATAATATGCGTTTCATGGAAGATTTATATATAAAGGAAACGCTGTCATTATTTTTATATAGTGCACGCAAAAGCACGATTCCATCATTTTCAAAGTGCACATTATACCTTATGAAGTCTAAAAACTCATAAAAAAAGCCAAGACACGGGTAAATACTTTATTTTAGAAAACAATAAAAAAAGTAAGAAATTTCAGAAAAGATTGTCAGGTATGACGCTTGATGCTGCAGGGATTTTATCTAATCTGAAGTTTTCAACTGCAAAACTTAATATTGAGTTTACATCCATGCTTTTATTTAATTGATTTGTGTTTTGTCCTAAAAACTGTAAAACCGCGATAAGAATTTCCTGAACTGTCAGTACATCAAAAATAGCCTTGGCATGGTTTTGTTTTGACAGTTTGCTGCCGTTTTGTTCAAGAGCAAGCGGTAAATGCAGAAAATAAGGAACTTTATAATGCAGGGCATTAAATAAGCTTATTTGTATCGGAGTTACGTCAATTAAGTCACTGCCGCGGACAATTTCCGTTACATGGCAAAGCGCGTCATCAATAACGCAGGCAAGGTTATAGGCGATAATCCCGTCACTTCTTTTTAAGGTGATGAATTTATCGGGAAGATTTACTTTGATATCTCCTTTAAGTTCATCATGAAATGAAGGTTTATAACCGTTTAGAGGCTTAAAGCGTACGCTTGCGTGAGGAAAATTGCTTTTTGCATCAAGGTAGCAAGAACACGGTCTTTGCGAAAGCTCTGCGCGGGTGCAGGTACAGAAAAAAGCCTGTTTTTCATCTAAAAGCGTATTTAAGGCTTTTTCATAAATCTTTTTTCTTTGACTTTGAATCAAGATTTCCCCGTCGCTTTTAAGACCTAGAGCATCAAGTTCTTGAAGGATAATTTCAGCAGTTCCTATAGGACAGCGCGGGGTATCCAAATCTTCAATACGGATAAGCCATTTTCCGTCCTGACTTTTGGCGCGCAGGTAAGAACCGACGGCAGCGACTACTGAGCCAAAATGCAGGCGACCTGACGGAGAAGGGGCAAAACGTCCTATATAAGTCATAAAAAAAGAAAACCTGCCTAAGGCAGGTTCTTTAATTAACCTTCAAGCTGCTTTTCTTTAATCTCAGCCAAGGCTTTGCAGTCGACGCATAAATCTGCGGTAGGGCGGGCTTCGAGACGCTTAATGCCGATTTCTTCACCGCACTGTTCGCAGTAGCCGAATTCGTCATTATTTAATTTAACCAAAGTCTTTTCGATTTTTTTGATGAGTTTGCGTTCGCGGTCACGGGCACGCAGTTCCAAGGAAAATTCTTCTTCCTGAGAAGCGCGGTCTACAGGATCAGGGAAGTTGGCGGCTTCGCTCTTCATGTGACCTACGGTACGATCAACTTCGGAACGCAATTGATCACGCCATGCGGTGAGAATTTTACGGAAGTGCTCTTTTTGCGCATCATTCATGTATTCCTCACCGGGTTTTACCTGATAAGGCTGAACTCCGGCAATAGCAAGAGGACCCATTGATTCCATGTCATTTGCTACAACGGTTTTCTTTGCTGCTTTCTTAGCCTTTTTAACAGTCTCAGCAGTCTTTGTGTCAGTTGCGGTAGCCATAGTAAGTACCTATATTATCGATGAATTTTAGCTTTTATTTCTTTGTTTTAAAAATAGCTTTTCAGATTTTAATCCTAAAGGCTTATTTTTAAGTTTTGATTATCGCTGATAATTTGCAATGATACAAGAATCTATTTTAATTATGTGATTTATCGTGAAATTTTAAATATAAAATCAATAAAATTTTTTGTAAATTCAAACTATGATCCTTTGCTATAATTCCTTTTTCAAGTGTTGTGAAATTTTGTGCAGGATTGAGTGTGAACGAGTCTCAAGAACCGAAAAAAGAGGCTTTAAAAAAGCCCTTCATTAAAAAAGTTTCAAAAAAATTTACGATATTCAGTCTTAAAGCAGGCGTAGCGCTTTTAGGCGTACTTGTTATCCTATTTATCTACTTTGATTCCGTGGTTTTGTCAAAATTCGAAGTTGATGATAAATGGGTGCTGCCTGCAGTGGTTTATTCAAGGCCTTTGGAGCTTTATCCTGATCAGCGACTTTCTTTAAAACAGATGGTGTATGAACTTAATCTGCTTAAGTACCGTGAGGTCGCAAACCCTAAAGATCCTGGTGAATATGCCGTCAATTATAAAAATTCGCGTATTGTGGTGATAAAGCGTCCGTTTGCTTTTCCTGATGCCTATGAAGACAGGACGGCGCTGCTGATTTCTTTTGCCGATAAGCGCGTCAATCAGATCATAAATGCCGATACCAAGCAGGAATTAAGCTATGTGCGCATGGATCCGGTATTAATTGACAGAATCAACCGTATCGATCCTAAAGAAGATCGTATTTTCATTACCTTAGAAGAAGTGCCTAAAGAGCTGATTACGACTTTGCTTGAAATCGAAGATCGATCTTTTTATTCACATTTGGGTATAAATCCTATTTCTATTGTTCGTGCCTTTATTAAGAACTTTATGGCAGGACACGCGGTTGAGGGCGGCAGTACCATTACCCAGCAGCTTGTTAAAAATTATTTTTTAACTAATGAGCGCAGCTACAGCCGTAAATTTAAAGAAATCATCATGGCGCTTATCATGGATCATCGCTATACCAAAGATCAGATCTTAGAAGCGTATATGAATGAGATTTATTTAGGACAAAACGGTAATGCCGGAATTTACGGATTCGGACTTGCTTCATATTTTTATTTCGGAGTTCCTGTTTCTGAGCTTACGCAAGATCAGATGGCACTTTTAGTAGGTTTAATTAAAGGTCCGTCATATTATGATCCGTGGCGTCATCCCGAAAAAGCCTTGGAGCGTCGTAATACCGTACTTGCCGTATTAAGAAACCGCGGAAAACTCACCGATGCGCAGTTTACCCAGTATTCTTCCCGTCCTTTAAATGTCATTGCCAGAGGATCGATGAATTACACCAAAACTCCTGCGTTTATGGGTGTTTTAAAGCATGAGATATCTTCGCAGTTCGGGCCTGATTTTCTGTCAGGCAACGGGATCAAGATTTTTACAAGTCTTGACCCTCAAGCACAGGCTGCCGCTGAAAAAGCAGTGGCAAGTGAGCTTGACGCTATAGAAAAGCGCAGCGGTAAAAAAGGTCTTGAGGCGGCAATGGTCGTAAGCTCATGGCGTACCGCTGAAATTTCGGCCGTCGTCGGCAGCCGTACTCCTAAGTATGACGGTTTTAACCGTGTTATTGAAGGAAGGCGTCAAATCGGATCGCAAATTAAACCGCTTGTTTATTTGACTGCGTTTAATAACGGCGTCCATTTGGGCAATCTGGTAAAAGATCAGCCTCTTACCGTAAAGCTTGCCGACGGAAAGTTATGGCAGCCGCGTAATGACGATCGTAAATATCGCGGTACTATTCGCGTGGTTGAAGCGATGGCCCGTTCTTTGAATATTCCTACGGTGCGTATCGGTATGAGAGTAGGGATCAACAATGTCCGCGATACCATGCACAAAGTCGGTATCAAGCAGGATATTCCGCTTTATCCGTCAATTTTATTGGGAACTACCGAGCTTACGCCTTACGAGTTAAATTCCATGTATGCCTCAATGGCAACGGACGGCGTATACCAGAATCTCACGACTTTAAGAACGGTAGTCAAGGACGGTGAGATTGTTTATGAAAGAAGCAGCGGACGCGGTAAGCGTACTTTGGATCCTCGCGACACCTATTTGACTTTATACGGTATGACTGAAGCTACCCGTATCGGTACCGGACGAAGACTGGGCAGTGAGTTCCCCGATGCGATTTTGGCAACCAAGACCGGAACGACCAATGATAATCGTGATACCTGGTCAACCGGCTTTGACGCAGAAGAGCTTGTTACGACCTGGGTCGGATTTGATAATAACCGTTCAACGGGATTGTACGGAGCATCGGGAGCCCAGCGTGTCTATGCCGCCTATTTAAGAGAACGCGGAATTAACTCTTTGGAATTAAAGCGTCCTGAGGGAATTAAATTCGTGAACTTTGCAAAAGACGGCAGTATTGTTGAAGACGGCTGTAATGCTCCGGGGCTTACTGTTTATCCGGTTCGTGCAGACAAAATTTCATATGTAAAAAAATGCTCTCAACTAAATGCTCCGGTAAATTCCGACGGGTTTGAGGTTAAGCCTTATGTTCCGGCTCCAGCTCCCGCGGCACCAAAACCTGCTGCGCCTGAACGTCAAAGCGGCAGTGTGTTTGACGCTTTTGAGGATTTTTTATTAAATAATTAATATTTATTTTGTCTTTGATGAGGCCGGTTTCCCGGCCTCATGTCTAATTGCCGCTTAGTTTTAAGATAAGGTGGCGGACGGCTAAAATCGGACGGAGTTTGAGATTAAGATCGTCCTCATTTAAAGAAGAGCCTAGTTTATCGCATTGGCATAAATTCAGATCTCTTAGCAATTTTAAAAGACACTCAATAAGTTCGTATTGATTTAATTGAAGTTTATGCCTTAATACCGGATCGGCTGCAGTTTCATCTCGCAGGCATATAAGTCCGTCTTTAAAGAAAGGCTGCTTATTTAAAAATACTTTTAAGTTACTGCCAAGACGGATATGAATTTGCGGATCTTCATAACCTAAATATTCAAAAGCGGGCTTGAGTTTTTCTTTAAGAGTTTGCGCTTTTTTAAGCAGCGGCAGATTTGAACAGATTAAATTAAGCCGTAAAACTCTTTTATCATCACTGCATTTAATCAAAATACCCTGGTTTTTGTCATGAGGAACAAAGCTCTTAATTCGTACCGTATGTCCCATGACGTTTTCTTCCACATCAATAAGAAGAGAACTTTCTTCTTTAGCGTAAGGATTTTCGGTGATAAGAGCTCTAAGGCTTCCTTCATTGTCAAGACAGTAATTTTGCAGGCGATAAATTTCTGATAAGAGTGCTGTAAGAATAAACGATGCGGCTTTTTGGCGCTCAAGTGTCAATGAGTCGTACTCTTTATCTGAAAAAACAGCGTCATATCGTTCTTTTATTTGCGGGTGCCCGACAAAAAGATAGGCAATGTCATAGCCTTGGCGATCGGCTTCAAGAATAAGAAGCACGAATAACAAAGAATTAAATTTGTCGCTGACATTAAGCTGAGAAGATAAAGGCGCTTTGATAAAAGCTATGAAATCATCTTCATACTGAGGATTTTGCTGCAGTTCATAAAAGCTTTTAAGAAAATCATCAATAAGCTTTTCAAGAGATTGGGGCAGATTATGACTTATGAGTTGTTCTGTTAAAAAGTGCTTGAACTCATTTAAGTCCTGTTCTTTTAGTATTTTTTCTCTTAAAGACTGCGGTAAGGTGTCTGCATCGATAAAAGAAGCTGACGGTCTTTTTTCTATGCTGTAAGGTAAAAGAACCGTATCTTCATGGCGTTTGAACAGATAGTTAAAGATGCGCTTTAACCAAGAAACTTTTGTTTTCGCGTGTTGTTTGGGCTTTATTTCTTGAACTTTGGCAACTTTAATTTCTTGAACGACTTTTGCGTCATGATAAAAAGTAACCGGCTTAAAGCCATCTTCAATTGTTTCTTTAAAGTCTGAATTTTGCTTTGCTTTAGTATTTTCATTATCAAAAGAAGCGATAAACCTTTCCGGGCTCTCAGCTTGGTTAAGATTGTTATCTTTTTCTTGAATCTTTTCTGCAAGATTCGGTACGGCTTCTTGTGCTTTGGCCTCTTCCTCTTTTTCAGCTGCTTGCATAAAGTTGTCATCATCAGTTACGCGTGCTGTTTTTAAAGCTTCTTCTTTTAAAGCCGATGCTTCTTTATTGACTCTTACTTTATTTCTTTCTTCAAAAAGTTCAAGAGGACTTGTAAGTTCGGTATTGTGTGCCGTATCGTCTTTTTTGATTTTGGGCGGAAAGTTTTGCGGAAGCTTGGCCGGATTGGGCAGTTTGCCTTCTTTTGCAAGCTTAATTCTTTCATTGCGGAATTCTTCTTGAAGCTTTGCGGCGCGTTTTGCCAAATCTTTTAGCGATAATTCGCCAAAAGAGACATTCTCATCCTGTTTTTCATCATTATCTAAAAGAAGATCCGTATCTTCTTTAATACTTTTTTCTTGAAGGGGCTTTACGCTTTGTGTTTCTGTTTTTTTGATTTTATGAGAATGTAAAGCGGTATTGGTGTCTTGAGGTACTAAATTTGCCGCTTTGGCTTTTTCAGCCGCTTCTGAGAGCAGATTGCGGATTTTTGACATGATGATTTCATCATTTTCCGCATTAGATTCTTGTTCTTCTTTAATAAGCGGTTCTTGTGTGCTCTCGTTTGCCTTAAAGTCAGGAATAGGGAGTTTAGCTTTTTTTACAGGATCTTTAATAAAGCCGAGTAAAAAAACAAGCAGATCTTTTAAGTCATTTTCAGGTAAATCAGCATTAACTTTTAAATTCAACGCAATTTTGTTTTTAAGCGCTGAGTTTATGTTTTGTCCAAGACCTGCAAAAGCGGTTAAAAGACATTGACGGTACATGTAAAAATCATTGCCGTTTAATTTTTCTTTAAGCGTTAAAAGGCGTTCTTCAATTACTTTATCCGCTCGTTTTTCAAAACACTCAGGGCCAAGGCAATCTTCAACTATAGTCAGGATCTCGTCGCTGTTTCCGATAAGGGCCCGATAGAGGACTGAAAAATCGGAAACAGTTTCGGCATTGTCAAAAAAATCGGCTGCAAGCGTCAGAGAATAACGCTTTAGAGCAGTATGTAAAGATGCTGAAAGTTCGTCTGAGTTTTGCTTTACATCAGAAAAATTAACACTTAAATCTGCCATTATTAAGAGCTTTTTACCTAATATTATTCATTAGGCTCTATAATACTAATTTAAAGCTGTTTTTTGCCAAAAACACGGTATTTTTCTTAAAAATTACCGTAAATGTAAGACTTAAGTCGTTGTGATGATTAATGAGCAAGTTTTTGTTTATGTTAAATAAAATATGCGCAATAGCCTGTATCCTGATCTTTGGAGTAAGTGCGGCTCAAGCTGCAAGATCGACTTATAACCCTATGGTGCCCAGACAATTGAAGATTGAATCCGCGCAAAATGATTACACTTACGGTTATTCTATTTTGTCAGGCAACGCTATCGATACTTTGGAAGTCCCCAACCGTGTCGTAGGCTGGACTTTAAATTACGAAATTTTCGACAGATATTTATTGCGTCCCGTAGCTCACGGCTATGCGGCATTGCCGCAGCCCGTGCAGCTTGGCGTCGGAAATTTTTTCTCTAATATCGCTGAATTAAATAACACCGTAAACAATCTTTTTATCGGTGAAGTAAAAAATTCAGGCATCAGTCTTACCCGTTTTATAGTAAACAGTACTATGGGCTTTTTAGGCTTTATTGATGTCGCAAGTCAGATGGGTCTTGATAATAAGCCTATGGAAATGGATACCGTATTGGGAAAGGCCGGCATGGATTCAGGTCCTTTTTTAATGGTTCCGATTTACGGACCCACCACGGCAAGAGCGGCCCATGGTGATACTGCCGATAATTGGCCTTATTTCTTCTTCCCTTGGTATGTAGGAATCGGCGCTTGGGCAGTTGAGGGGATCCATAACAGAGCACAGCTTATCGATCAGGAAGGCGTTGTCGATAACGCTATCGATCCTTATGTGCAGACCCGTGATTTTTATCTGATGCACAATCAAGGGAAAGTAGATCCTAGTGCCTCAATGCAAAATGAAGAACCGTCGGTTGACGAATCGTTCTTGGATGAAATAGACGGTTAATTTATGGAAAACGCTCATAAACTTGATGCCTTGCGTGAGCAAATCGATGATGTAGATAAAAATCTTATTGAGCTTATTGCCTTAAGATTAAAATTAGTCAAAGAAGCGGCTGAGGTAAAAAAAGATCTTGGCTCCGGAACATTTAATCCTGAGCGTGAGCGATTTTTGCTTGAATCAAGACACGATCTTGCGGCAATGTATGATTTACCTGATGGCCTTATTGAAGATATTTTAAAAAGGCTTTTGCGTGAATCTTACCGTCAAGGCGGAATAGGGGTGTTTCCCTGCGCTCAAAAAGAAGCAAAACCCGTACTTATCGTCGGCGGAAACGGCGGAATGGGAAAGCTTTTAGGCGCTTTTTTTAAAAATTCCGGTTATGAAGTAAGAATTTTAGACAAGAATGATTGGGATAAGGCTGAAGCTTTATTTTCAGGTGTAGGTACGGTAATTGTCAGCGTACCCATTGACGTGACTGATAAGACGATTAAAAAAATAAGTCAGTATCTTACCGAAGATACGGTTCTTGCTGATGTTACCTCGGTAAAGACGGGCCCTGTTAATGCTATGCTAAGTGCTCATAAAGGCCCGGTTATCGGATTGCATCCGATGTTCGGTCCGGATACGCGCAGCTTTGTTAAGCAGGTTGTGGTGTGCGTTGACGGCAGAATGCCGCAAAAGTGTGAGTTTTTGGTAAATCAATTTAAGATTTGGGGAGCTAATATTTGTAGCTGTAAAGCCGTGGAGCATGACAGTGCCATGAGTATTATTCAGGCTTTGCGGCATTTTACTACATACTGTTACGGCGTTTTTTTGGCAAAACTTAATCCCGATTTACAAAATATTTTAAATTTAAGCTCTCCTATTTATCGCTTGGAAATTGAGATGGTCGGCAGATTGTTTGCCCAGGATCCTCATCTTTATGCCGATATCATCATGTCGTCACAGGATAATGCCGATTTAATCAAAGATTATGTTTCAAGCTTAAAATCCGAGCTTGATATAGTGTTAAGTCAAGATAAAGAAGAGTTTATAAAAAGATTTTATTTTGCGCGCAGTTATTTTGGTGATTATGCCCAAAGCTTTTTAAAAGAAAGCGCTAAGCTGCTTGCAAAAATGCAGGATGACCGTTCATGATTAATAAAAAGAAGTTGTTAATTGCATCATTAGGTACGGTTGGAGGCCTTGCGGTTGTTGTTATCGCAGGTTTTATGATTGTAGGGCCCATGGTCTATGATGCCAAACTTCCCAATGTTCTTAATCTTATAGAAAAAAAAGTACCGGGACTTAATCTTTCTTATGAAGAAACTTCTTCAGGTTTGTTTTCCCGTGAGGGCATTGTCCATTGGTCTTTTCCTTTAAGTGAAGGCAATGTCTTTAATCTTGATGAGTTGTCCGGAAATACTTTGTTAAAGGTTGTGTTCTCTCCTTTTTGGGTTAACGGTGAGTTTCACGGTGAAAAGGGCGGAACGATTGATGCTTTGCTAGAACAAAACTTAATTTCAGGATTTGCTTATCAAGGCGCGTTTAAAGTTACGGTTTTGCCTCCTGAAGTAAATTTAGCGGTCAAGACGGATAATTTGGCGTTAGGCCTTGAGGACGGTAAATGTTCTGTAGGTCAGTCGGCTCTTTATGCTTCGGCTTCTTCGTTTAATAGTGTCGATCTTGAATTTAATGCTGCAGGTTTTAATTGTAAAAGTGATTTGGAGTACGCAGGTCAAAGCGCTTATACCGTTAAGCTTGAAGGTCTTAATGTTAAAGCAAATCCCACTTATATAAATAAAACTGCAGGTCTTCGTTCTCTTACTTTTGGTCTTGCCGATTTTAATGCTGACTTTTCCACAATTTATGCAATTGGATTTTCCCCTGAAGATGACGTTCACGATCCGTCTTTGCGGGAGTATGTTTCCATGCAAAGGGTAGGCGCGGTTCTTGAAATTGAAGATCCTGACAAAGACGGTTTTAGTGAAGTGACAAGCGACGGTAGCGGTAATTTTGCTTTTGCCTTCCCGTTTGTCGAATATGGTGAGCGCCGGGAAGTTACCAGATTTAATGATTTTAAATATAATTTTTCCTTGGGAAAGGTTAATTTAAAAGAGCTTATTAAAGCTATGAACGTTCCTGAAAATGAAGCTATGATTCAGGCGCTTAAGGCTGTCGGTAATAACGTTCAATTTAAACTTAATAATTTATCATCTTCTTATAAAAAAGACGGTTTTGTTATTAAAGGAACAGCGGGAGCTTTAATAGACAAGGAAAAGCTCAAAGTAAAAGACATTCATGCTGATTTTGACGTAAAAAGCGGTAAAGAATTTACTGATTATCTGGTGCGCAAAGAACATAGTGATCTGATTTCATCGTCTCTTGCCGAAGGTAAAATTACTTTTGAAGATCCTTATTACGTTACTAAGTTTAAGATGCAAAACGGTGACGTTACATTAAACGGCGTACCGTTTAAAGCTGATGCCGATGACGAAGAATAGAAACTGTATCCCTTACAAGGGATAAATGCTGTCTTATCCTTGACAAGGGATAAATCCCAACTTATCCTTGTAAAGGGATAAATGTATTATTATCCCTGCAGGAGGATAATATGTATGTCGCAAGAATTACCAGCGCCAAGCTTCTTGCTCATGAAATAAGAGAAAAACGACGACTTGCCAAAATGACACAGCAAGACGTAGCTGAAAGAATCGGTATTAAGCAGGCTACCGTTTCGGCATTTGAAAACCATCCTGAAAATTGCAAGATAGAGACTTTGTTTAACATCTTATCTTCTTTAGGCCTTGAAATTACTTTGTCTAAACGTTCTGCAGATGCTGCTAAAGGGTGGGAAGAGGAATGGTAGTTGATAATTTAACTGTGTGCTTGAATAACAAAAGAGTAGGTAAGTTATCATTAGATGACAAAGGTAATCTTCATTTTTCTTATGCAAGCTCTTGGTTGTCCGACGAAAACTCACGACCCATTTCTTTGTCATTACCTTTAACGCATGATACTTATACCGGAGAAAAGGTATACAACTTTTTTCAAAATCTTTTGCCTGACTCGGATTCTATTTTAGGTCGGTTAAGAAAAAGATTATTTATCGTATCTTCTCATCCTTTTGCCATATTGAAGGAAATAGGCGCAGATTGCGTCGGTGCTCTATCATTACAAAGAGAAAAAATTTCAGATGATGATTTTTTTAAAATCAAAAATAAATTTCTTAAAGAGAAAGAATTAGGAGAAATTTTACGTAACTACCAAACAAGACCGCTTGGAATGACAAACGATCTTGATTTTAGAATATCTCTTGCCGGAGTCCAGGAAAAGACTGCTTTTCTTCGTTTTCAAAATAAATGGGCTATTCCTCTTAAAACAACTCCGTCAACGCATATTTTCAAACTTCCTATCGGAAAAATAGAGTATAGCGGAATTGATTTATCCGATAGCTGCGAAAATGAATGGTTATGCCTTAGATTACTCGATTTTTTTGATGTTCCGGTCGTTAGTGCTGCTCTTGATTGTTTTGACGGACAAAAGGTATTGATTGTAGAAAGGTTTGACAGGGCTTGGGCAAAAAACAACAGACTTATACGCTTGCCGACAGAGGATTTGTGTCAGGTTTTCGCTTTGTCTCCTGATAAAAAATATGAGACTGAAGGAAAAATCGGAATTGAAAGCATAATGAACTTTTTAAAAGCTTCCGTAAAAGCATACGACGATCGTATGAACTTTTTTAAAGTTCAGGTTTTGTTTTGGATGTTAGGAGCAATTGACGGACATGCTAAAAACTTCAGCATATTTATTCATAAAGGCGGAACCTTTTCTTTAGCTCCGTTTTACGACGTAATGTCTGTGTGGCCATTAGTTGCCAAAGGGAATTTGTCTTTAAAGAAAGTAAAAATGGCAATGGCAGTTATTGGGAAAAATCGCCATTACAAATTATCTGAAATCAAAGCTCGGCATTTTTGGGAAACAGGGAAGCTTTGCAGAATCCCTAAGAAAGAAATTATTAAGATTTTCAATGAAATTGTTGGAAAAAGTGAGAAGCTTGCCGATTTTGCAAAAGATAATTTAAATAACGATTTTCCTAAAGATATATCTGAACCTATTTTGCAAAATCTTATGCAAAAGGCTAAAGAGCTAAAAAGTTTCGTTGAAGGGAGTATTAAATAATAACGTCTAAAGTAGGCTTAAGATAGGTAGCTATTTTGTACCAATAGTCCTTTCTTCATGGTAAAATTTGCACGTTGTGAGTTTTCTCACGTTAAGATTTCTTTTTTCTTAGTAATAAGCGGCAGTTATCCATGCTTGATTCTAAATATTTGCGCTCTGAACTTAAAGAAACCGCAGAGCGTCTTGCAACCCGTAATTACAAATTAGACGTTGAAAAGTTAACCAAATTAGAAGAGATGCGTAAAGATCTGATGGTTCGTACCCAAGATCTTCAAGCCAAACGCAACTCAATGTCAAAATCAATCGGTCAGGCTAAAAGAGAAGGCAAAGACATTACAGAAATCAAGAATGAAGTTGCCAAAATCGGTGATGAGCTTGATGTCGTAAAAGCCGAACAAGATAAGGTTTTAGCTCAAATCAATGAAATCGCTCTTACCGTTCCGAATCTTCCTGATGCTTCTTTGCCTGTAGGTCCTGATGACAGCGCTAATGTTGAAATTCGCCGTGTCGGAACCCCGCGTCAGTTTGATTTCCCGATTAAAGATCATGTAGCTTTGGGCGAAGGCCTCGGCATGCTTGATTTTGCTAATGCCCGTAAGATTTCAGGTGCACGCTTTGCCGTGATGACCGGCCCCATCTGCGCACTGCACCGCGCCTTGGTTCATTACATGCTTGACTTGCACTGCAAGCATCAGGGTTACACAGAAGTTTACGTTCCGTACCTTGTAAATCTTGATTCTTTATACGGTACCGGTCAGATGCCTAAATTCGGTGAGGATTTGTTCCACACTTCATTAAACGGCGATGCCGACGGTGATGACGTCAATCGTCATTTCTGCTTGATTCCGACCGCTGAAGTTCCTTTAACCAACATGGTTCGCGGTGAGATCATTCCTGAAGATAAATTGCCGATTAAAGTTACTGCCCATACCCCGTGCTTCAGATCTGAAGCCGGCTCTGCAGGCCGTGACACCCGCGGTTTAATCCGTATGCATCAGTTTGATAAGGTTGAAATGGTGCAGATTGTCCGTCCTGAGGATTCATGGGAAGCTTTGGAAGTTTTAACTCACGATGCTGAAGCCGTTTTGCAGGGATTGGAGCTTCCTTATCGCGTAATGACTTTAAGCACCGGAGATATCGGATTCAGCTCGGCTAAGACTTACGATTTGGAAGTTTGGCTCCCGGCTCAAAATACTTATCGTGAGATTTCTTCATGCTCTAACTGCACTGACTTCCAGGCACGCCGCATGCAGGCACGCGTTCGCCGTAAGGACGGAAAGATCGAGCTTGTTCATACTTTAAACGGCTCAGGTCTTGCAGTAGGCAGAACCTTGGTTGCCGTAATGGAAAATTATCAGAACGAGGATGGCTCTATTACCGTACCGAAGGTTTTAAGACCATACCTAGACGATCTTGAAGTAATAACTAAAGAGAGCATGTAATGCTGACAGCTGCCGATTGGGCAATCGTCGCCGTTATAGCAGTATCTGCTTTATTGTCAGTGCTTCGCGGTTTTGTCCGTGAAGCTATATCCTTAGGCGCCTGGGTAGGCGCCTTTGTCGTTACCGGCAACTTTTATTCACCTCTTGCCGATAAGCTTACGTATTTCAATGATGAGCTGACCCGTAACATTCTTGCAATTATCGGTTTATTCGTTGCGACTTTGCTGATTATCGGAATGTGCGGCAACATTATTCGCTCACTAATGAAAAAAGCGGGCTTGTCAGGTACGGATAGGCTGCTCGGTATCGTTTTTGGCGTACTGCGCGGAATTTTAGTAGTATGTGCGATTTTAGCTTTACTGCAAATTTTCTTTAAGCTGCATATTCTAAGCTTTATTTTGTCAACCTCATGGTGGCAGAACTCAGTCTTTATTCCTGAATTGCAGCGTATCGTGAATTGGTTTTTTATTTACTTGGGAACCCCAATAACAGGAGCATAACATGTGCGGAGTGGTCGGAATCGTAAGTCATTCACCGGTTAATTTGTCATTGTATGACGCTCTGACGGTTTTGCAGCATCGCGGACAGGATGCCGCCGGTATCGTAACACTTGATGAAGGAAATTTCAGACAGCGTAAGGCAAACGGTCTTGTCAGCGATGTTTTCCAGCAGAAACATATGCGTCGCTTAAGAGGCAATATCGGTATCGGTCACGTCAGATATCCGACCGCAGGCTCTTCATCTGCCGCAGAGGCTCAGCCTTTTTATGTCAATTCTCCTTTCGGTATTGCACTTGCCCATAACGGCAATTTGACTAACGCCAGAGAGCTTAAAGTTAAATGCGAGCAGGTTCATCGTCATGTCAATACGACATCCGATTCCGAAATTTTGCTTAATATCTTTGCCTGGCAATTGTCAAACGTAGCAAAGGATATTCCGACTCCTGATGAGGTGTTTGAGGCGGTTTCCGGTGTTAATGATCTTATTAACGGCGGCTACGCTGTTTTGTCCCTTATCATCGGTGCGGGACTTGTAGCTTTCCGCGATCCTTTCGGTATTCGTCCTTTGGTTCTCGGTTCACGTATTGATGAAGACGGCAAGACTGAGTACATGGTCGCGTCTGAAAGCGTTGCTTTGGATGTTGCGGGCTTTAAGCTTATTCGCGACGTCGCTCCGGGTGAGGCTATCTTTATTGACGAGGACTGCAATTTACACTCAAAGATTTGTGCCAAAAACGCTAAGCTTCAGCCGTGCATTTTTGAATATGTTTATTTTGCCCGCCCCGATTCCGTCATGAACGGAGTTTCCGTATACGCTTCCCGCGTTCGTATGGGAACTAAGCTTGCCGAGCAAATAAAGCGCGATTATGCCGATTTGGATATTGACGTTATTATTCCGATCCCTGAAACATCATGCGATATCGCCGTGCAGATGGCTCGTATTTTAGGCAAGCCTTATCGTCAGGGCTTCGTTAAAAACCGTTATATCGGCAGAACCTTTATTATGCCTGGTCAAAAGCAGCGTAAGAAGTCGGTTCGCAATAAACTAAATCCTATTCCTGCAGAATTTGCCGGTAAGAAAGTTCTGCTTGTTGATGATTCAATTGTTCGCGGTACAACTTCAGAGCAAATCGTGGATATGGCTCATGAGGCAGGCGCAAAAGCAGTTTACTTTGCGTCAGCTGCCCCTGAAATTCGTTATCCTAATGTTTACGGTATCGATATGCCTACGGCAAAAGAGCTTATCGCCTATGGCAGAACCAAGGATGAGATTTGCAAGAAGATCCATGCCGATGCTCTTATTTATCAGTCATTAGAAGACTTGGAAGCTGCCGTTCGCGAGGAAAATCCTGAGCTTAAGGAATTTGAAACTTCGGTCTTTACCGGTACTTATATAACTCCGGGTATTGATAAAGAGTATTTTGATTATCTTGATAAGCAGCGTTCCGATGATGCCAAAGCGGATAAAGCATGGAACGAAGCAAATGAGGATTTGGAAATTTATAATATTTAATTTTTAAATTAAAGTTGTGAAAAGCCTAAAAGTTGCGAGTTTTTACTGATCTATTGTCTAATATATTAGACAATAGATTGGATAACCGAAGGAAATCTTTTGTAAGCCTCTGTTTTAAGATAGGGGCTTTAATTTATCCGGTCATAGCATCAATATCGTCGTCAGGTTCAGCATCTCTTTCCATGATCTCTGCATCCTTTTCTCAAATTCTCTTGTTGCTGTAATTTTTGGTGCATTTTCAGGTAGAGAAACATCGAGTTTGTTATAGATTTTGGCAAGATTTTTAATAGTCTGACTAAAAAATCTGACATAACAAGTTCGAAATAGATAAGCAATAGATAATTAAGAGAAAACGGCTTAAATAAGCCGTTTAGAGAGTTTTTTTGGAGTTACTTATCTAGATCCGCAACTTTTAGGGAAAAGGGCACCGCAAAAATGGTGCCTTTTTTATTGATAAGAATTAAATTTTGTAATCAGTCATCTGCAAGTATATTGAGAGCGTCCTCATGGTTGATAAAATGTAAAAAGGGGGCAAAAAATGTTGATTGATATATTGATGGGCTTATCGTTTTTTTTGATGTTTATAGGAGCGTTGCTTTTTATCATGCATCAAGCAAAATAACTTTGTTAACTTCTTTAAGGCCTTTTTTAGATATATAGATGACTTTAGAAATTTCTTAAGATCTTGATAGTGATTTGACACATATGAAAGTCAAGTACCAGTAAAAAGATGATAGTTATCAAAACATTTACATATTCTTATTTTAAAAGATAAAAGGCTCTTTAAAACTTAGAATTTAATCTCGTTTTTAAACAATAAATTGCGCTTAAATACAATCAGTAGTTATACCCTGTTTGGGGCTTTTTTCTGATAAGACTACTCTTTATTGGTTTAAAAAAGGAGTTTTCCCATGAAAATAAAAGGACTTATTGCCGGACTTGCTTTAGCCACTGTGAGCGTCATGAGTGTCGGAGCTGCTCAGGCAGATGAATATCCTTCACGCTCAATCACTATGATTTGCGCATGGGGTGCAGGTGGCGGTTCTGACGCTGTTGCCAGAATGATTGCCGGTTTGATGGAAAAAGATTTAGGCCAGCCGATTAAAGTTGTAAATCAGACCGGTGGCGGCGGCACCATCGCATTCTCCAGCCTCTCAAGAGCAAAACCTGACGGATATACCATAGGACAGGTTACTGCTGAGCTTGCCATGAATCATTGGCAGAATCCTGCAGTTCAGATCACTTATAAAGATTTTGAACCTCTTGCTTTGGTTAATGTTGACCCTGCAAGCGTAACCATCAGTGCTACGGCTCCTTTTAAGACTTATGATGAATTTGTCGAATATATTAAGGCAAATCCGGGTAAAGTAAGAGCTTCCGCTACCGCTGTCGGCGGTATTTGGCATATCGCTATGGGACAGTGGCTTACCGGACTTGGCTTGCCGGTAAATGCCATTAAGTGGATCCCGACTTCAGGTGCCGGCGAAACCTATAAAGAAATGGCCGCTGGCGGTATTGACGCTGGCTTTAATCAGCTTTCCGAAGGTTCAACCATGTATCAGGCCGGTAAGGCAATTCCTGTTGCCGTAATGGCTGATGAACGCGATCCTAAGTATCCTGACGTTCCGACCTTAAAAGAAAAGGGAATTGATGTCTCTATCGGTACTTGGCGCGGTTTCTGTGTTCCTAAGGGAACTCCTCAGGACGTTAAAGACAAAATCAATGCCGCAATCAAGAAAGCCGTTAATGATCCTCAGTTCGTTCAGTTCATGAATGATCGCGGTTTTGGCATTCAGTATCTTGAAGGCCAGGACTTCTATAAGTTTATGGAAAAATCAGATGCTGATTTAGGCGCATCAATTGAAGCTTTGGGTCTTGCCCGTAAATAATCCGTAATGTAAAAAGGGCCCCGTAAGGGGCCTTAAGGATAATGCCATGCGAGTCCATGACAGCCTTATAGGACTTATTATTTTTATAGGCGGTATTTGCATCTGCATTACCGCTTCTTCGTTCCCTTCGCAAATGGACGGAAGTCCGGGACCTGCTTTGTTCCCGATGGTTTTGTCAGGTTTGTTTTCAATTTGCGGAGCTATTCTTTTTGTTAAAAATTTCAAGACGATAAGTGCCTCGAATTTATTTGTAAGGAATCTTTCTTTAGGCGGTTTGATTAATATCCTTATCGTTATCGCTTTAATTATTTTCTATGGCTTGGCCGTTGAAACTTTAGGATTTTTATTGTGCATGGAAGTTGTTTTATTGGCTTTAATGCTGATGCTTAAGACTACTTTTGTAAAAGCCCTAATCGTTTCAGTTTGTGCGACGATTGTAATTTATCTGATTTTCGCCAAGGGTCTGCTGGTTCCTTTACCGATAGGACTGTTTGCCTTCTAAGGAGATAAATATGTTTGATTCTTCCGTAGTATCGGCAGGTCTTGATCTACTGCTTGATTGGCAAGTTGTTATAGTTATGATTTGCTCAAGCTTATACGGTTTGTTTATCGGTGCCATGCCGGGACTTACCGCTACCATGGCAGTAGCTTTGCTGATCCCTATTACCTTCTATATGCCGCCAATCCCGGCAATTGCATCCATCATTACGATGTCGGCGATGGCAATTTTCGCAGGAGATATCCCCGGTACTTTAGTGCATATTCCGGGAACTCCGTCATCGGCTGCTTATTGTGATGATTCATATTCTTTAGCCAAAAAGGGTAAAGCAGCTGTCGTTTTAGGTACTAACGTTACTTTATCAGTATTAGGCGGCTTGTGCGGATCTTTAATTCTTACATCCATGGCACCGATCCTTGCCGAAGTCGCGATGCAGTTCTCATCATTTGAGTTCTTCTGGCTTGTGTGCATCGGTTTGTCGTGTGCGGTATTGATTTCGGCAGCATCACCGCTTAAAGGATTTATTTCGTTGCTTGTAGGTTTGCTTATTACCTGCATCGGTCTTGATATTACTTTAGGCTTCCCGCGTTTTACTTTTGATCGTCCTGAGCTTTTTGAAGGATTTTCGTTTATTCCTGCCATGATCGGTATGTTCGGTATGGCCGAGATTTTCAAAAATGTTTCAGAAAAGCAATCAGTGCTTGAAAAAGTAACGATTCAGAGCATGAACATTTTCTCAGGTATGCTCGGCAGAATCCGTGGCTGGTGGAAGCAGATTGTTCGTTCAGGTATCGTCGGTACTTTGGTCGGTGTTTTGCCTGGCGCCGGTGCCGATATTGCCGCCTGGATCTGTTACGGTATTGCCAAAAAGTTCTCTAAGCATCCTGAGGAATATGGTAAAGGCTCTCTTGAGGGTATTGCCAACTCTGCCGCGGCAAATAACGCAGCATTAAGCGGTGCGTTCATTCCTGCCTTGGTATTCGGTATTCCTGGTGACTCAATTACCGCTATCGTAATCGGTGTGCTCTTTATGAAGGGCTTAGAGCCCGGACCTAATTTGTTCCAGAACTCTCCTGAGTTTCTCTTCGCCATTTATATGGTATTTATTATCGCCAATCTGTTGATGCTGCCTTTAGGCTATCTTGCAATTCGTCTTGCAACTAAAGTCATGTATGTCCCGACCAATTTGCTGCATCCTATTATCGTCGGTTTCTGTGTTGTCGGCGCTTTTGCTATCAACAACACCAACTTTGACGTTATGGCAATGTTAGGCTTTGGCGTTTTAGCATACTTTATGATTGCAAACGGCTTCCCGGTGGCGCCTGCGATATTGGGACTGGTGCTTGGAAAGATGCTTGAAAATACCTTCATGCAGTCTATGCTTAAATCCGAATGGGATTTAACCGCGTTCTTCGACCGCCCGATTTCCGCAACCTTAGGTATTATTACCTTTGCTTTGTGGTTGTCTCCGCTCTTTATGAAGGTGATTAAGAAAGCAATTGCTAAAAGAATTGCTTAATTAAGGCTTATCAATAGTCGAATTTTAGCCTCAAGGAAAATTCCTTGGGGCTTTTTCTATCTTGAGATACTGCGTCTTAAAAGCGGACGCTTTAGCGGATGATTTTTGCCGTGAAGCAGGTAGTATAAGAATGCGGTTATAAAGGTTACCGCGCTTAAGGCGAGGAACATTCCGGTAAAGCCGTAGCTTACGGCAATGAATCCGAAAAGATAAGGTCCGACGCCGATACCGAAGTCAAACGCGATAAAGAAAGTGGATGTAGCTTGAGGAAAGCGGTATTTTTTAACTAAACGTAAAGCTATAGCCTGACCTGCAGATTGGAAGTTTCCAAATCCGATACCGTTAATGACGCCTGCAAGCAGCAAAATAACGGAAGAGTGGGTATAGGCGATAAGCAGCATGGCGATGGCAGATAAAATGATGCACGGATAAATAATGAGGTTTTCTCCGTATTTATCAAATAATCTTCCGGATATCGGCCTGGTTGCGATAGTCGTGCCGGCAGCAAACAGGAAGAACAGGCTCGCAGCTCCCTCTATTCCGCGATCTGCGGCAAGATTTGAGATGTATGCACTGATGCAGCCGTAGCTTAACGGCATCAGGAATACGACAACGGCAAATTTAAGGACACGGACGTCTATGAAGTTAGATAGTTTTAAAAATGATTTGCTCGCTGTTTTTATTTCTGGCGGATTTTTAAGTAAAAATGCGCATATTAAGGCTAGGGAGCTTGCTGCAATAATATCCATTTTAAGGATATCGTAACCGAGAAAGTGCGTAATGCTTATACCTAAAAAAGGACCTAAGGCAAGGGCAAGAGCCGTACTTAAAGAGAAAATACTGACTCCAAGACCTTGCACTGCGTAAGGAACGCAATAAGCCATAATAGTTCCTGTTGCAGTGCCGATAACTCCGACACCGAAGCCTGTGAAAAAGCGCTGAATGAATAAAAGTAATAAAGATCCGGTAATTAATGAGCTTAAGGCAACGGCTAGATAAAGAAGAGTTCCGACAATCAGGACGCTTTTGCATCCGAAGCGGGATAAAAGATTTCCGGTAAAAAAGCGTCCGATTAAACAGCCTATGACCATGATACCGGCGGTAGATCCTGCGGTACTTAAAGATACGTCAAAATGTTCTTGCGCATAAAAAGCAGAGGTTACGAAAATTTGGTAGTACGCAATCATCACGATAAAGTTAACGAGCGTTACTACATTGAAATTACGATTAAAAATACTTTTTGTCGAATATTGTGCGGTACTTTCTTTATCCATGGAAATACGCCTTAAGGGATATTTTTGAGACTGCATTATAGATCTTTAAGGCGTTTTATGATTAAGCTGCAAATTTTGAGGAGGAGTTATTTTCTAAATCAAAGAAAAAGTTAGCTGTGACTAACTAGATACTGATTAAAAAAGGCCTTTACGGCCCAAACTGAATGGTGCGCCCTAGTGGACTCGAACCACCGACCCCCACCATGTCAAGGTGATGCTCTAACCAACTGAGCTAAGGGCGCGTCAAGAAAGTGATGAGCATTATAGCAACAAAAATATTTAAAGCAAGAAATTTTTAAATTTTTTTAATTTTTTTTTCGTGGAAACCAAACTCAAAAAAAAGAAAGCAAAGAAAAAGAAATGCACTATTTTGTGTCCATCAACGTAAGTAAGAGTATACTATCTGCGTTCTTAAATTGCAGAATAAGGTACAAAAGACCCAACGGGTTAGTTGGCATTCTGTTGCTTAAATTCTGCACGATTGTTACTTTTATGGAGACCTTAAGGTGTGTCGTAAGCACCGTTGGTTTTAAATTATGATTAAGATTACCCTTCCTGATGGCGCGATCAAAGAATTCGATCACGCAGTTTCCGTTGCAGATGTTGCTTCAAGTATCGGTCCCGGTTTAGCACGTAATTGTGTAGCAGGCCGTATTGACGGAGTTTTGCACGATGCTTGTGATTTAATTGATCATGATGCAAAAGTTGAGATTGTTACTCCGAAAGATAAAGACGGCATTGAGATTATCCGTCACTCTTGTGCTCATTTGCTCGGTCACGCTATTAAGGAATTGTGGCCTGATACCAAGATGGCTATCGGTCCTGTCATTGATAACGGTTTTTACTATGACGTCGATTTAGAGCACAAGCTTACGGCAGAGGATTTGGAAACTCTTGATGCCAAGATGCATGAGCTTGCCAAGACCGATTATAAAGTAGTTAAAGAAGTTGTTGATTGGGATACAGCTTATAAGGTATTTGATGAGCGTAATGAGCCTTATAAGAAATTAATTCTGGAAGAAAATATCGATAAGGCGGATCATCCTGCTTTATATCATCACCTTGAATATACCGATATGTGCCGCGGACCTCATGTTCCGCGCATGGGCTTTTGCCAGAATTTCAAATTGACCCACTTTGCAGGTGCTTATTGGCGCGGTAACTCAAAGAACAAGATGCTGCAGCGTATTTACGGTACCGCATGGGCTACTAAAGATGAGCTTAAGGCGTATCTTAAAAAGCGTGAAGAAGCCGCAAAGCGTGATCATCGTGTTTTAGGAAAGAAACTTGATCTATTCCACTTCCAGCAGGAAGCTCCGGGCATGGTGTTCTGGCATAACGACGGCTGGACCATTTATCGTGTTATTGAAAACTTTATGCGCGAAATGCTGCATAAGTATCATTACATTGAAGTTAAGACCCCGCAGATCATGGACAGAGTCTTATGGGAGAGATCCGGCCATTGGGATAAGTACGCTGAAAATATGTTCACGACTTCATCTGAAAACCGTGATTACGCGATTAAGCCGATGAACTGCCCGGGTGCCATTCAGATCTTCAATTCACGTACCCGTTCTTATCGCGATTTGCCTATTCGCATGGCTGAGTTCGGTAACTGCCACCGTAATGAGCCGTCAGGTTCTTTGCACGGTTTATTGCGTGTCCGCGCCTTTGAGCAGGATGATGCGCATATTTTCTGTACCGAAGACCAGATCATGACCGAAGTAAGCGACTGCATTCGCATGGTTTACGATACTTACAGCAATTTCGGGTTTACTAAGGTTGACGTTAAGTTATCAACACGTCCTGAAAAGCGCATCGGTTCTGACGAAATTTGGGATAAAGCAGAAGCTGATTTGGTTGAGGCCTTAAAGCTCAACAATCTTGAGTATGAGCTGCAGCCGGGCGAAGGCGCATTCTACGGACCTAAGATTGAGTTTACTCTCCATGATTCATTAGACAGAGCATGGCAGTGCGGAACCGTTCAGCTTGATTTCTCTTTGCCTGCACGTTTGGACGCTCACTATATCGGTGAAGACAATCAGGAGCACACTCCGGTTATGATTCACCGCGCCATGCTCGGTTCCATCGAACGTTTCTTGGGTGTTTTAACTGAAGAATTTGCCGGCAGCTTCCCGACTTGGCTTGCTCCGATTCAGGCTGTGGTAATGAATATTACCGACGGTCAGGTCGATTACGTCAAGCAGGTAGCTCAAAAGCTTGATGAAGCAGGTATTCGCGTTAAATCGGATTTGCGCAACGACAAGGTCGGCTTTAAGATCCGCGAGCATACTTTAATGCATGTTCCTTACATGCTGGTTTGCGGTGATCGTGAGGCTGAGTCCGGTATGGTTGCCGTCCGCACAAGAAAGGGACAAGATTTAGGTGCGATGAAGCTTGATGACTTGATAAAAATGATTAAATCAGATATCATATCGCGCAATCTTATGCCCTCTGAGGGTAAAGAATAGGTAAGAATCACTTAATCTATTTGGTTTTTTAGTAAAGTCCGGTTTTATTCGGACTTTATTGTGGTTCTTTTTTTGATTTCTTTAGTAAGAGGATAATGCTATAAACAACATCAAGAAGACCGGTAAGCCTCAGCTTAAGAACCGGGTTAACGGTGACATCAGATGCCGTGAAGTGCGTCTCTTGAACCAGGAGAATGAAGTGATCGGGGTTATGCCCACGGTTGAAGCTCTGCGTATGGCCGAAGATGCCGGCGTAGATCTGGTTGAAATCAGCCCAAATGCAGATCCTCCTGTATGCCGCTTGATCGAGTACGGTAAGTACCTCTACGAAAAGAGCAAAGATCAGAAAAAGAAGAAGCAAAAGGTTGTCCAGGTTAAGGAAATTAAATTCCGTCCGGGCACCGATGAAGGCGATTATCAGGTTAAACTACGCAACCTGATTCGCTTCCTTGAGGACGGCAACAAGGCTAAAGTAACATTGCGTTTTCGCGGACGTGAATTGGCGCATCAGCATTTAGGTCTTGATGTTCTCAAGCGTGTGGAGAATGATCTCTGCACTGAACGCGGTCTGGCTACCGTAGAGTCGGCTTCTCGAGTAGAAGGCCGTCAGGCTACGATGGTTCTGGCCCCTAAAAAGAAATAGTTGCAGGGTATAAAATCTCGAAAGAGTTCCTGCCGCTTCATTTAACTCAATAATGCGGAGTATTTAAATGGCTGGTAAAGTCAAGGTCAAAATGAAGACCGATAGAGGCGTTGCAAAGCGCTTCAAGAAAACCGGTAGCGGACACTTTAAGTGCCGTCACCAGAACTTGCGTCACATCCTCACCAAGAAGACCCGTAAGCGCAAGCGTGCATTACGCAAGATGACTTATGTTCATTCTTCAAACATTCGCGCAATCGTGCGCCAGTTACCTTACGCTTAGGAGGATTTGACAAATGGCTAGAGTTAAGCGCGGTGTAACCGCACGTGCCCGTCATAAGAAGGTTCTGAAGGCCGCTAAAGGCTATTACGGTGCTCGTTCACGTACTTATCGTGTTGCTGTCCAGGCTGTTACTAAGGCCGGTCAGTATGCATATCGTGACCGTCGTCAGAAGAAGCGTCAGTTCCGTGAGTTATGGATTGTCCGTATCAACGCTGCTGCCCGTCAGCACGATTTGAGCTACAGCCAGTTCATGAACGGTTTGAAGAAAGCCAATATCGAAATTGACCGTAAGGTTCTTTCCGAGCTTGCAATCAATGATAAGGCAGCATTCAAGGCAATCGCTGATCAGGCTCGTGCAGCTTTAAATGCTTAATAGATAAAGCTTAAAGTTTGCAATAAAAAAGCGCGGATCTTAAAAAATTCGCGCTTTCTTTTTACCTAAAATATGCCGCATAAAGCGGCATGATCCATTAAATTACCACCATTTGGGCTTTTGTGCCGCATCGGCATAGAGAGCTTCGTATTTCTTGCATGAATCAGCCCAGCTGAAACGAACATTCATGGCGTTACGCTTAATACGCTGCATTTCGTTTTGATCCTCATAATAGAAAATCAAAGTACGTCTTAAGCATGACAGAAGTTCTTCAGGGGTAGGATCTACAAAGATAAATCCGGTTCCGTTCTGATTGTCTGAATCATAATCGACAACCGTATCTTTAAGACCGCCGACACCGCGTACGATAGGCAGAGTGCCGTAAGCTAAAGAGTAGATCTGATTTAAGCCGCAGGGCTCGAAAATTGACGGCATCAAGAAGAAGTCGGCACCTGCCTCGATTTGATGGGCAAGCTCGTTGTCATAGACTCCTTTAAATACCATTTTGTTAGGATGTCTTGCGGCAATTTCATTCATCTGGCGTTCAAAGTTAGGATCACCGGTTCCTTCGATGATGACTTGAACGTTGTGGCATAAGAATTTATCTAAAATCGGAATTAAGATGCCGACGCCTTTTTGATCGGTAAGACGTGCAACCATGCCGTACAAAGGAATGTCTCCCATCTGCAGTCCGACTTTGCGCTGCAGCAAATATTTACCGAGAATTTTTTCTTCCATGGTATTAACGTCATAGCGTACGGTAATGTGGGGATCAACTTTAGGATCCCAATCTCCGTAATCGCAGCCGTTAACGATACCGCACAGATCGGCAGCTCTTGCCTGGTAGTTTTGGGCCATACCGTGACCGCCTAAGTAAGTGGTCAGTTCTGAAGCATATCCCGGACTTACGGTATTGATTTTATCTGCGTAGAAAACGCCGCATTTTAAGAAGTTTATATAAGATCCGTTGACAATCATGTCGTTGTAGACATGGAAAATTTCAGGGATGTATCTTATCTGGTTGCGATCAAATGCGCCTTGGAATGCACCGTTGTGAATAGTGATAACGGAACGGGTTTTGTCAAAGAATTTGTCTGCACCGTATTTTATTCTCAAGATCATCGGAGCAAGAGCTGTGTGCCAGTCATTGCAGTGAACGATGTCAGGAGAGAAGTTTAAGACCTTAGCTGCATCTAAGGCGGCTGAAGCTAAGAAAGCAAAGCGTTCACCGTTATCCCAGTACGCCTGATTATTGTCTCCGTAGATGCTGGTACGCTCGTAATAGCGGCGGTAATCAAGCATCCAAACTTCGACTCCGTCAGAGGTAAAGGTCTGGCGGATAGCGTAATCCATCTGTAAAGATGAGCCGGGATTTAACGTACCGGTACCGATGATTTTTTTATCAAAGGCACCTTTGACGACGCTGTAGCACGGCATAACGATACGGACATCGTGTCCATTGGCCTTAAGTTGCGCCGGAAGTGATTTTGCCACATCGGCAAGACCTCCGGTTTTAATTAAACCGGCAACTTCGGAAGCTAAGAATAGTACTTTCAAAATATTTCCTCTTAAATCCAATGGCGCTAACTGCGCATATGTCAAATTGTAACAAAATCTATATCAATAAATTAAAACACCAGTCTCATTCCTTTAGGAATCACGATTATTCCTTCGGGAAAAAGAGTAGATCCTCTATTATCTTTAGGATTTATAAGCTTTTTATATTCTTCTTTTTTATTTTCTAAAGTAAATCCGTCAGCTATTTCAACGTCACAATCGATTATGGCACGATTAATTTTGCAGTTTTTCCCGATAGAGACATCATTGATTAAGACGCTTTGGTTTATTTTGCTACGGTCGTCTGCAAAGCATCTAATTAAGGTTGAGTTGGGAAAATTCAGGATCATCGTCAAGTAAATCCATATGCGCATTCCAATATGTATCGATATTCCCACAGCATACCGGCATGCACCGTGCTCTTCATCGCTTATCTTATTGTCTGAAGGAAAGTAGACAAAAATTTTTCCTTAAGAAGTCATTCGGGAAAAGATGTCTTTTTAAAGTCATGTGATGACTTTTCGTTTTTGACGTCTTTTTTTAGCTCATCACTTAGCACTTTACTCTAAAAACATAGTTTCCCATCTATATAAGACTAAATCTCGATATCCCGGAATTTCTTTAGGGTGCAAGGGCTTTTCCTCAAAGCCAATCTATTTTTCCTTATTTATCGATTTAAATGACGCCAAAGCCCACTGCAGCATCTTGTGTCGGCATACGGATAATGGCAACCGTAAGATCCGATTGTTTGTCCGCCTGAAAACGCAGCATCTGTCTTATATCCATTTTATAGATATGATCAGAATCGAATACGCAGACATCATCGGGAATTGCTTTTTCTATTAAGGTTAGATTCTGCTAAACAGCGTCAGTTGTTCCTTTAGCCCAGATTTTACGGTACGCATGTGCGCGGGGATCGGTTCGATAAAACAGTTGGGGATGCCTGATACCGCATAACTGTTTTTAAGGTGTAGATGTAACGATTGAGATTTATATCGAGTAATGAGGTAAATACGAATGATACCGGAGTTGACGAAATTATTTAAAACAAAATCAATAAGGGGAAGCGAGGGGTTGCTGCGTGATTTGGTTAAGGATATAAGGCGACTGCCTTTAAGCTGTCCGGGAGCATAGCTAAAACACCGGATATGATTTCACCTCGTTAATAAATTCACTTAATATTTAAGTGAAATTACTTAACGAAAATTATCCTTGGTTTTGTTTCTGTTTTTTGAAAATAAAAGGGCAAAAACGTTCTATTATACAGAACCTTTTTGCTCATAAATTTGATCTGCGTAAACGTTTACGGAAGTTTTTCTTTAAAACTGTGAAATGTTCGAAATATTGATGAGAAATAGCTTGAGACAACAGATCTGATCACCCATAATTTTTCCATCCTAAATTTTGGAGGCTATTATTTATGAAAAAATTTGGTGTTTTAGCAGCAACTGCCGTTGCAACCGCTGCATTATTTGCAACCGCTCCTGCATCAGCTGATGTTATGAATCTTGCTTTCAATCAGCCTGAAGATCACCCTGAATACCGTTCCATCGCCCAATTCTCCGATAAGCTCAAAGAAGCAACCGGCGGCGAATGGTCAATTGAGATTTTCCCTAATGAGTTATTAGGCTCCCAGAAAGAAACCATTGAAATGGTTCAGAACGGCGCTCTTCCTTTCTCTCTTGTCGCAGGTTCTTTGCTTGAGAACTGGAACCCTGATTTTGCCGTATTCAATCTCCCGTACGTATTCAAAGACTACAAGCATTTACAGCGCGTAGTTAAGGATAAGGCCGTTGTCGGTGACCTCTTTAAGTCTCTTGAGAATCAGGGCATTACCGTTTTGTGCGCCATGTACTCAGGAACCCGTAACGTTTATACCAAGAACAAGGAAGTAAGAACTCCTGAAGATCTTAAAGGCCTTAAGATCCGCGTAATGCAGTCCGATACCATGGTTAAGATGTTGAACTACATGGGCGGTACCGGTACTCCTATGGGTCAGGGTGAAGTTTATACCGCTATTCAGACCGGTGTTTTGGACGGCGCTGAAAATAACGAAGTTACCTACTATGCATTAAAACAGCACGAAGTAGGCCCTATTTACAACCTTACCGGTCACTTGATGATGCCTGACTACATTGTTACCAATACCGCTTTCTTCAACGGTTTGCCTGACAATGTCAAGCAGTTCTTTGCCGACAACATCGATGCTTTGGTAGATACCGAGTTTGATATGTTCCAGGCTGAAGTATCTAAGTCCTTAGAGAAGGCAAAGAAAGAAGGCACCAAGGTTATCGAAGCTGATAAAGACGCATTCAAGAAAGCCGTACAGCCTCTTATCGATGAGAAGGTATCAACCGATTCCGCTAAGAAACTCTATGAGGCAGTTCAGAAGTCTCGCGACCTTTAATTTTGAACTGTGAATGACTTAAAAAGGGGTCGAAAGCCCCTTTTTTGTTGTGAATTCATCAAGGATAAAAATTATGGAATTTTTAACCAAGATAAAAGGTATTTTTGACAATATCTTAAAGGTCCTGTGCATTTTTTTATGCGGTGCGATGGTTGTTTTGGTTTCCTGGCAGGTTATTTCTCGCTTTGTTTTGCAGGATCCAAGTGCAATTTCCGAAGAGCTTGCAAATATTTGCTTCGTCTGGACCGCAATGCTCGGCTCAGCCTTGCTTTATGGCGAAAAGGGCCACATGAATATTAATTTCATTCCTGAGAAATTAGGTCCTTACTGGTCAAATATTCTTACTATCGTAAGTGAACTGTTTACTTTAGGCATGGCTTTGCTGGTTTTGACTTACGGCGGCTATCATATCGCTCAGAACGCTATGTCCCAGACCAATGCCGCCATGCTGTGGCTTAAGATAGGTCAGATTTATTCAGTTGTTCCTATTGCAGGTGCTTTCATTGTTTTCTATGCAATTTACAACATCCTGACTTCAATTAAAGTATTGCTTGCCGGAAAAGATGCCGTGAAAGCTCAGTAAGGAGTAAGAATATGTTCGCAACAGCAGATATTTTTATTTATCTTTTGGTACTTACTCCGATTTTATTAATCATCGGATGTCCAATCGGTACCAGTATTTGTGTGGGTTCTGTATTGTCGATGGGTGCCATTTTAGGCATGAACGCGACATTGGTTTCTGCAACCCGTATTTATTCCGGTATGAACAGCTTTGCTCTTATCGCTATTCCGTTCTTCGTTTTAGCCGGCGTGATCATGAATACCGGCGGTATAGCGCAAAAGCTGATTAATCTTGCTAAAGTTTTCATCGGCTTTATTCCGGGAGCTTTAGCCCATACCAACACCGTAGCAAATATGATGTTCGGCGCCATTTCAGGTTCAGGCGTAGCAGCAGCTGCAGCTATCGGATCCGTAATGCTTCCTATTGAAAAGAAGGAAGGCTACGAGCCGCGTTTGTCTGCCGCAGTTAATATTGCATCTGCTCCGTCAGGCATGATTATTCCGCCGTCAAACATCTTCATTATTTATTCATTGGCCTCCGGCGGTGTTTCAGTTGCCGCATTGTTCGTTGCAGGTTACCTGCCCGGTATCTTGTGGGGACTTGCCGTTATTATCGTAACTGCTTACTATGCCTGGAAATTAAAGTATAAGGCACAGCCGATTAGCGGTTGGGGAACTCGTCTGCAGATATTGATTGAAGCTATTCCTGCAATATTGCTTATTATCATCATTATCGGCGGTATTATTTCAGGTTGGTTTACCCCGACGGAAGCATCCTGCGTCGCTGTAGTGTACTCGGCTATTTTGTCAGGTTTCTATCGTTCTTTCCATTGGAAGGACGTTCCTGCAATGCTGCTTAACACCGCAAAGACCACTGCTTTAATCGTGTTCCTTATCGGTGTTTCCGCAATTTTAGGCTGGGTTTTGGCTTACGCTAAGATCCCGAACATGATTGCAACCGCCCTTATTAATTTTGCCGATACCCCGTCAGTAATTCTGCTTGGTATGATGGTTATTATGCTGCTTGTCGGCTGCGTCATGGATCCTGCCCCTGCAGTGCTCATCTTTACTCCGATCTTCCTGCCTGTTGCCATGCAGCTTGGCGTACATCCGGTTCATTTCGGTGTAATGATGGTATTTAACCTCTCATTAGGTGCCATCACTCCGCCTGTAGGACCGATTTTGTTTACAGGATGTCGTGTGGCGGGTGAAACCATCGAATCAGTATTCACCAGATTACTGCCGTTCTTCTTTGCTCTTATCGTAGCATTGGTAATAGTTACTCTGGTACCGTGGTTCTCCCTCTATCTGCCTGAGTCGGCAGGACTTATAAGTCCGGTAGAGTAATATTTACTTTGAGTGTAGGTAAATAATAAAAAACCTCGTATTGAACTGTACCCCGTTTGGTAAACACTACTGGCGGGGTTTTTCATACGAGGTTTTTTAGCTTTACAGATTTGAAGGAAAGCTAAAACGCCGTTTCGGCAATTCAAGTTTTCTAGGATCTTATTTAATTTTCGGCTTTAAATACCGTAAAGCGTTTATTGCTTTCAAGTACGGTAACTTTTTTAAACGCTTCTTCAAGCGTCGGTCCGTAATTTAAAAAGCTGTTGCCGACTAAATATAAAGCACCGCCCGCGTTAAGATGATTCGGGGCTTCTTTTATCATTTCTATAGTGATTTTTTCAGCTTTTTTGATGCCTTCATGAAATGGCGGATTGGTGGCGATTATGTCAAATTTTTCAGCGTCATTAAGCATAAAAGCAGCTTTAAACTCACAATTTTCAGAAAGCTGATTAATGTCGGCATTGTTTTTTGCCAAATATAAGGCTTCGGCGCTTATATCATTTAAAGTGACGAAAGCTGCTTTTTTAGCAAGGAAAAGACCGATAATGCCGCAGCCGCAGCCTAAATCAAGAGCTTTTTGACCGGTTAAATCTTGAGGCAGATTTTTAAGTAAAAGAGCAGTCCCTTGGTCAACTCTGCCTTGCGAGAATACTCCGAACTTTTGTTTTAACTGTAAATTTTCATAGGCAATATCAGAGCAGTTTTTTATGGAAGAGAAAGCTTTTTCAGGTTTTACTGCAAAGAGCGTGCATTTGCGGGCGGTATCAACCTTATAGGGATTGCCGCATTCTTTTAAGAGTCCGTCAGCGCTTTTACCGCCGCCGTCGTTGCTTCCTGCTATGAGAATGAGGGCGTCTTGTTCAAGTTTAGGCGCCAGCGTTCTTAAAATTTCAGCGCTTTTTTGCTTGGCTTTACTTAAAAACAGCGTAAGACAGGAAAATTTTGTAATTTTTTCTACAGCCAAGGCAAGGGGCGCAAAAATTACGGTAATAAAACCTACGGTTACGCTTTGATTTATTTCATGGCTGAGTTTTTTGCCTAAAGCTGCCGCACATTGACAGGCAACGGCGTAATTATCGATGATGAATATTGCGCTTTTACAGCCTTTAGCAAGATGCAGAACCTGCATTGAGTCAATGTCTCCTGCAAAAACAACGTCTTTGCCCTGCAGAAGATCGTGATTTCTTAAATAAAGCTCGGTAAGCGGATGATTAATATTTGCCATTAATTATATCGTTGCCTCATTTTGCTTTTTATCACGCAAAGCCGTTGCTAAAACGATGAAAGACTCAAGATTTAAATCTTCTGCACGTAAAGTGATGTCAATGCCGAGATTTTGCATTTCCTCTGCGCTGAATAATGTCGATAAAGAATTACGCAGAGTCTTTCTACGCGTATTAAATGCATTTAATGCTACGGTATTAAGAAAAGGAGCTAATGCGCGTTCATCATCGGTTAATGCTTTGGGTTTGAGTCTTACTACGGCGGAATTTACTTTAGGGCGCGGACGAAATGCTTCGGGCGGGACGTCCAATACCGGAATAACCTGAGCATGATATTGAACCATAACCGTAAGACGTCCGTAGTCACGGCAATGAGGGCCTGCGCATAATCTGTCCACTACTTCTTTTTGCAGCATGAAGTGCATGTCTTTTATTCCGCGCTGTGACAGCAGGTGGAAAATTATAGGGGAAGTAATGTTATAGGGCAGGTTACCGAAAACCCGCAGATTGCCGGCACCGGGCAATGCTTCGAAATTTACTTTTAAAGCGTCGGCTTCAATTAACGTAAGACCTTTTAAAAAAGGGTCGGAGCGTAAAATTGCGGCTAAATCCCTGTCAAGCTCAATGGCGGTAAGCGCTTTGGCTCGTTCCAGCACCGGACGGGTCAATGCGGCATGACCTGGTCCAATTTCAACAAGATAGTCGCCTTCTTTAGGGTTGATGGCGTCGACGATAGCTCCTATTATGAAATCGTCGACAAGAAAATTTTGCCCGAAGCGTTTGCGGGCCTTAAGATGGGGCGGTGGTAAAGCCATTATTTTCTCCGAGCTTTTGCCATGAAAGAAGCAAGATCCACTGCAGCATAAAGCGAGCCGGGATCTGCCTTGCCGGAACCGGCTAAATCTAAAGCGGTTCCATGATCGACAGAAGTTCTTATGTAGGGTAAGCCTAAAGTGGTGTTATAGCCATGATCGAATGCCGCGTATTTTAAAACCGGCAATCCCTGATCGTGGTACATGGTTAAAAACGCAGCGGCATTATTTAAATATTTAGGCTGGAAAATAGTATCGGCAGGATAAGGACCTTCAAGTTTCATTCCAAGCTTGCGCAATTTATTTAAAACAGGAATGATGGTGGTGATTTCTTCACTTCCAAGATGTCCGTTTTCTCCGGCGTGCGGATTTAGTCCTGCAACATAAATTGTAGGATCGGCAAAGCCGAATTTTTCTTTAAGGTCGTGATGCAAAATAGAAATAACATCGGTAAGCGACTCTTTGGTGATGGCTTTGCTGACTTCGTTTAAAGGTAAATGAGTGGTAGCCAAAGCAACGCGCAGTTCACGGCTGCCAAGGAGCATAACGACTTTTTTTACCCCTGATTTTTGCTGCAGATATTCAGTATGTCCGGTAAAGTGCAAAGAGCCTGAATCCAAAACGGCTTTGGAAACGGGGCCTGTTACAAGGGCCTGCGCATTATCGGATATGCAGAGCTCGTGCGCGATATCAAGGCACTTTAAAACATAAGGTCCGTTTTTAGGATCAAGTTTTCCCGGAGCCGAAGAAACTGCCAGATCCACGTTTAAGACGGTAAGTTCGCCTTTTTTAGAGGGGACGGGGTTTGCGTATTTATCAAAGTCTTTAAAAGTGACGTTAAGGTTAAGTGCATCAAAGCGTTCTTTTAGCAAAGACTTTGAGCCGATAATGACAAGCTCATCATCAAAGTCTTTTTTTGCAAGATGATACATAAGCTCCGGACCTACGCCTGCAGGCTCGCCCGGAGTAACAACAATACGATTAACCATTATTTGAAGGATTGTTCTGTTCCTGATCGATATTGATGCCGGCGTTTAACAGTGCCGGATCGGAGACATGAATATAGGCGGTATCGCGCAGTTCTCTTTCCCAAGCTACTGATTCTTCTCTGAACAGGCGTTCGAAAATGAGATTGCGTGCCTGATCTTCATAAGAAGCGTCAGAATCAAGATCGGTTTTGATATCGTTTAACTTGATTAAGTGATAGCCAAATGATGAACGGATAGGTTCACTGATTTCACCCGGTTTTAGGCGCACCATGGCGGCGGCAAATGCCGGATCGTATCTGTCCGGTGTGGCATAGCCTAAATCTCCGCCGTTAATTGCCGAACCCGGATCTTCAGAGAAGTTTTTGGCGGCATCGGCAAAACTTATTGAACCTTTTAAAATTTCATCGCGTAAAAGATTAAGTTCTTTAACGGCCGTCGCATCAGGATAGACGATAGACGTGGTAAGCAGAATATGGCTTGCGTCGTACATCGTGATTGTTTTAACGGCTCCGTCGGTTACTCCGACATATTTAATAAGATGCAATCCGTATGGAGAGCGAATCGGTCCGATGATTGCGCCGGGCTTTGATTTTAAAAGAGACGGTAAAAAAGGAACCGGCACGCGGCTTTCGGGAATAAATCCGAGATCTCCTCCTTGGGCGGCAAGCGAGCCTTGGGTATAGCGTGCGGCCAAATCGTTAAAATCAGCTCCTTTTCTTAAATCCGCTTTAATTTTATCGACGGTATTTACCGCTCTTTGGATTTGGGCGGGAGTCGCTTTGGCAGAAAGAGGGACAATAAGCTGCGACAGATGATAGCTTGGTTCTACCGAGCCCAATTCTTTAAGGTTTTTGGCAAGAAGCTTTACTTCACTGTCTGAGATTTTTATGCGGTTTCTTACCTGATTGCGGCGGACTTCACCGATAATCAAATCTTCGCGGAATCTTTCACGTTGGGCAGCTTCGTTAAGACCCGGGCCCATCTGATTTAAGAGAGTTTTGACGCTGACTCCGTTACGGGCGGCAAACTGTGCAAGAGCTTGATCAAGCTGCATGTCGTTAAGATTCAAGCCGTGAGATTTTGCCTGCTGCAGAATAAGACTTTTGGTGATAAGTTGCTCAAGAGCTGCTTTTCTTGCGGTGACAGGGCTGACTTTTTGGCCGCGGGAAGCGAAATTTCTCGCCATTTCTTTTTGCATGGCATCAAGTTCGCTTGTCAGAATAATATCGTTATTGACGACAGCGGCGGTCGTGTCTAAGGTTTGAGCATTAGCGTTAAAGACAATTCCTAAAGCGGCGGTTAACGCAAGAGCTATTCTTTTGCCGAACATGTTGAATCCTTTTTTGCTTTTTTCTAAATATACCATCAAAATCCTAAGTTTAACGATTAAGGTTAGTCGGATTAAACGGATCGATTAAGTACGTGTCGGTACTTGCAGGATTATCATCTCCGCTTACGTTGATGGTCGCTAACCCTTTTAATTCAATTTGGATGCCGAAGCGCTTTTCATGTTCGCGCGTCAAATCGCTCCAGTCAGGAGTGTTGTAATCTTCGTACATGAAAGTAAGTGCATAACAGCAGTCCTCGTAGCGCAGGGCGATTTTACGATCGATATTTTCTTCCTGCTCAAGGTCCCGGTACATGGCTCCGATAATCTTAAAGTCAGGAGTTATCGGATAAACAAGCTGCAGCCCGATTTGCTTTAAATCGACATAACGACTGTCAAGAGTGCGGTTGCCGTCTTTGGCAAAGCGATAGCTTATCTGGGCTTTAAATCCGTCACGGGTAGCATATTCGCTCATTGCGTTCCAAGCGGTAACCTCGTTAGTTTCATTATCGTAAGAAGCCATGGCGTGCATGGTTAAAGGTTCGATTGGACTTGCATCAAAGCTTGCGGACAATGGTGAGCTCGGATAACGGTTTATCGGATCGCTCGGATTTAAAGTGACTCTTGTCGGCACGAAGCTGTAGGTTTGGCTTAAAGCTACGCGATACATTTCACGATCGTGCGGATCAAGAATACGGCTGGTTACGCCGACGGTGACGGCATTGGTATCAGCAATACGGTCGATACCTGCAAAGTGACGGAAAGAGAAGTTTGAGTAATAGTCTTCAAGACGGTCGGTAGTATCGTAAAGACCGATGTGATCTTGATTTTTATAAGGAATATAACGATATTGGATTTCCGGCTCAAAAGTCTGGGTATGCCTTAAATCAAATACCTTGCGCTCAAAAGTGGTTTTTCCGCGCATTTCAATGAGGTATAAGGCACGATTGACCGAGTCATCAAAAGATGTAAAGCCTAATTGATTGCGGTAGCGGCTTGGCAAATCATTAAGATCTCCTTGCTCATAATGAGTAAGGAACAAACGTCCGCCTGCGGACAATTCGGTACCGCGGTTATTGTAAATAAGATATTTTGCCGACGGCTCTAAATGAAAGCGGGACGAACTGAAATTGTGGTATTGGTTTTCATTTGGCGCATTAAAGTAGGTAAATTCTCCGTCGGTCCTAAAAAACAAATTACCGTAGGTATCGTAATAAGACGCTTTAAGCTGCGGCAGCATGGAAAAAGGTTTGATTACGGAAGCGTAATCGGGCAAGAGGCTTTGATATTTGCGCAGTTCCAGCGAGACATCGTATTTTTCTTTATTGTAGGCACTGCGGAATGTCTGCACTAAATGATTATCGGTGACATGGGCATTATCGGAGCCGATATCGGAAAGATAATCATAGTCATGAGGCTTAACGCGCTTAAAGTCGATATTAAAAGTTAAATCGTTATTTAAAAAACCGGAAAAATGCTTAATACCGAACATCCAGCGCTGATGATTGTCTCCTGCTAAATCCCAGCGCCTGTCGTTTGGCAGGAAATCAAAAGTTATTGCACCGCGGGTTCCGGCAAACGGCATGTAGCGGAACTCATTTTGCAGCATGGCGCCGCGAAATCCCATGACTCGAGGAGTGAAAGTGTAGTCATAGTTAGGCGCAATATTAAAGTAAATAGGCTGAGCGTAATCAAATCCCTTTGAAGAGGAATAAGACATACTCGGGTACAAAAGACCGGTTTTACGCTTATTTGAAATCGGGAAGTTAATATAAGGAGTCCAGAAAACGGGAACTCCTTTGACTCTTAATGTCGCATCATGCGCTTCACCGAAGGCTTCGCCTTGAATGAGTTCGACATCTCCTGCCGTAATTTCCCACACTTTATCGTCAGGAGGGCAGCCGGTAAAAGTAAATCCGTCAATATTTGCCGTTTTGTTGGCATCGTCTATTTTCAAATGTTCGGCTGTGCCGCTGCCGACCGAACCGTTGAGAATGTACGCGGCATTTTGTACCGTGGTGATATTGGATGACAGGTTTGACTCCACCTGTTCTTTCGTTGAAAGAGTGTAAGTAGGGGCCTTATATAGAACGTTGCCTTTAGACGTTAAGGTCGTGTTGCTTTGGTCATACTCGGTAGAGTCTGCGTTTAAAGTTACATCCGCCTGAGTGATTACGACGTTGCCTTTATAAAGAAGATTTTGATCGATAGTTCCCTGCAGGGTATCGGCAGTGACGTTGATCGGTGTGGTGTTGACGTCATAATCCTGTGGAACTCTATATGGAGGAACACCGTAAAAGCAGCCTAAATCCCGTTCTAAAATCGGCATGAAAGGAGCCGGATGCCAAGGATTTTTTTCAAGTTTTGCAAATAAGCGCAGCGGGAAAGTGGCGCTGTCGCCAAAATGGGGATTTTGCAGGTATTTTTGAGAGCTGTCTTCCTGCATAACTATTACGGTATCGGTAGCAAGACTGCTTGTAAGACGCAGATGTCTTTGTGCCGTAGTTTCTTTAACTTCGGTTTTTACGTTAAAACTTTCGGTATCGTCGTTTGCAAAAGAGTGGCACGGCGCATATAGCGCAAGAGCTACCGCTAATGCGACAGCACTTAAAACGACTGATTTCTTTTCGATGCGTGCCAAGGTTAATCCTTAAAAGAGTTTCTAGTCTTCTTTATCAAAACGTTTAGGCAAATTAGGATCGTTTAGCAGATCGGCATCTTCGTCTTCGTTAACCGCGCGTCCTGCTACGGTACGCTCTTCATTTGCCCAAGCTCCTAAATCAATTAGTTTACACCGTTCGGAACAAAAAGGACGGAACGGATTATCTTTTGAATAGATAATTTCTTTCCCGCAGATTGGGCATTTTACTTTTAAAGTATTGCCGTCAAAACGGGCTGTTTCTTTATGGTGCTTGACCTCGGATTCTATTTCATCAAAGGTGCCCGGCGGCAGTAAATCTTTTAAGCTCACAAAAGTGCTCCTTTAATGAAAGTAAGTTCAAATTCGATATCGCCGCAGCGCTGTCCTTTATCGTAAGGAATAAAGCGGACATTAATACTTGATTGGAAACCGCTTACCACGGGATAGGCGCGTACGGTTTTAGGATATTTTATTTCAATGAATTCGCAGTTATCCCCTGATTCCTGCATAAACCCGTTTTTGGCGATGCGTTTTTGCGGCTCGGAGCAAAGACGCCACATTTTTAAAATAGTACTTATAGGCGTACGCAGAATATCAAGTTCATGAAGCCATTTGCTGATGGTTTCAAGTTTTTCGGTTTTAGGAAGATTTTGCCAAAACAGAAAAAGCGGAGTATCGAAATTATTAACTCCGCACGGAGTCAAAAAGCGCGGCTTGATACTTTCTAAGATAAGATCGTCTTTAAGGACGGTACGCTGACGGGTAAATTGGTCAATAGTACTGCGCGCAGCGGCAAGCTGTTTGCGCAGATCTTTAATTAAAGCGGTATTTACCTCAGGATCCTGTTCCCACTGCTTGAATTTGCCGTCCATTCTGTCGATATCTTTTAGAATTTCGATTTTAATGGTGCCGGATCCGTCAAGCATATCCATAAAATCAATAACGCCGCGGGTAATGCAGAAAAGCTCAGCTTCAGAATCAAGATTCTTACAGTTTTCAATACGCTTAAACAACGTTTCGAATTTTAAATAAATACGTGATTTTGAGCTTAGGGGAAAATCATAAGTCAACATAAAATCAGTTTCTCTTCGCGGCTAATTGTAAGTATTTTTTATGTAAGTTTAACACGAGCTCTTTTAATTCACTAAGTAAAAGTCCGTCCGTTTCGATAAGATCGTCAGCAAGCTCACGTCTTTTTTCGCGACTTATTTGATTTTTAAGAATTTCTTTGGCAATTTCTCGTGATGAACCGTCGCGTTCCATAACCCGTTTGATTTGGGTTTCCTCTTTAACGTCAAGCACTAAAATCCTGTCGACGAAACTTTCAAGATGATGTTCAAAAAGCAAAGGAATAACTAAAACCGTATAAGCGGAAGTTGCGAGATTTGCCTGCCGTTCAAGCTCCGCATGAATCGCGGGATGGATCATGGCATTTAGGGCAGCAAGCGCTTTTTTATCTGAAAAAACTATTTCACGAAGGTGTTTGCGGTTTAAAGATCCGTCTTTATTTAAAATCTCACTTCCGAAAACTTCGACGAGTTTAGGTAAAAGCTTAGATCCCGGTTCAACGACTTGGCGCGCGATGATATCGGCATCAATAACGGTGATGCCAAGAGATCTGAATACGTTTGATGCTGCGGTTTTGCCGCAGGCTATCCCTCCGGTGACTCCGATACGCAGCGGTATATGATTTTGTACGGTGTTTGAAGACATTTTCTGTTAAGCGCCAATTATCGTTAGTAGTTTTCTAAATTAATGCCGATATTATCAAAAAAGATCAGCGGCTAAAACCCCGTCTTTATCGCTTATACGGGAAAGCTAAAGTACGATGATCTTTGGTTTTGCCTAAGATTAAACTTTAAGTTGTTAAGCTCTATTGTCCACATTGACTTACTTTTGCCCTATAATTGAGACAAAGGAGAAAAATGTGAAAACTACTGTTCTAGCTTCGCTTTTTGCCGCGGCTGCCGTAGCTTTGTCTGCCTGCAGTTCGGTACCGGATTTAATTTCCGTCAATGCCATGAAGATTGACGGAAAAGATATTTATCTGCGCGGTGAAATGAATGATTATGCCGCGATTTCGTCAAATCGTCTTATTAAGCGCGATGAAGGAATGTACTGTACTCTTGCTGCGTTAAGATCGGATTGGACGCCTTATCGCTTTAAATTTGCCGATGACAACTGGTCGCAGGGCAGTAATTTTGGCTATGCATACCCTCCCGGGGTAATGCGTGCCGGATCTGCGCCCATGAAGTTAAATCCTAATTCTCAGTTTGAAGAGCTGCGTTATTTCCCTAAAGAAGATGCCGTTTATCAATTCTGCATAGTTCAAAACGGCAATGAGTATTTTGCCACTGTGGAAAAAGCCTCAGATAAAGAAGTAGGTTTCTTCAATGACTTTTTCAGACGTCTTGAGGAGCGTTAATGTCTGAAGATGAAAGGCTGCGCCGGGATTTTAACGATTATCTTTTGTTAGAGCGCGGTCTTTTACCTAAATCAATTGATGCTTATTTAAGGGATTTGCATCAGTTCTTGTGTTATTTAGATTCCGTGGGCGTAAAAAATCCTGCTTACTTTTCAAGTAATGACATCGAAGGTTTTTTAGCTTCAGCAAAAGAAAGGTTGTCACCGCGTTCAACCGCACGCTTTTTATGTTCCATGCGTGCGTTTTCAGCCTTTTTAAAGCTTGAAAATTATCGGGATGATGATCCTTTGGCGCTTATAGATAATCCCAAGCTTCCTCAAAGTCTGCCTAAGATAATGAGTGAAAAAACGGTTGATGCTTTTATAAATGCCATAGATACGGATACCGATGTCGGTCTTAGAGACCGGGCTATGTTTGAAACCGTCTATTCTTGCGGATTGCGGGTAAGCGAACTTGTAAATCTTACTTTTGGGTCTTTAAATCTCGTTGACGGTTATCTCATTATTTGCGGAAAAGGGGATAAGGAACGCCTGGTGCCGCTTGGTGATAATGCGGTATGGTGGATAAACCGTTATTTGACGGAAGGCAGGGAAAGAAAAGATCCGAAAAAACAGTGTCCTTATGTTTTTTTGTCTGGAAAGGGAATAGGCCCGCTGACCCGTGAGGGCTTTTGGTATCGGGTTAAATATTATGCGCTTAAAATCGGTATGGCAAAGGCTCCTTCTCCCCATACTTTCCGTCACGCTTTTGCAACTCATCTTTTAAATCATGACGCTGATTTGCGTTCGGTACAGCTTTTGCTGGGCCATAGCTCACTTACCACGACACAGATCTACACTCACGTGGCTACAGCGCGCATGCACGAGATTTACAAGAAGGCGCATCGGCGTGCTTAAAGCTTAAAGATAAAAAGACGCAACCGAAAGAGTCATTAAAATTGAGATTGCAACTTTAAGCTGCCATCTTGCTCCGTGATCCATTATTTCATTGCGAAAGAAGATAAGGGCAATGATAATGCCGAAGGCTCCGCGCAGCGACTGAATGATTGTACCTGACACTAAACCGCTTAAATTAAAGCCTATCACAATGAGGGTTACGGCAATGATCCAAGATAACGCTACATATTTACAGTTGTAGATGTCTTTAGCCGTTACTTTTTTCATAAAAGCGCAGGGAAGGAAGAAAATGGCACCTGCTATATAGTTAAAACTGTTGGCTATCATTACCTGCTCAATAGGGTGAGCTGCAAATTTTTTAGCGTAACCGGTAATGGCGATATCCGAAAGTACGTAGCAGAAGCTTGCAAGGAAAACAAACATCAGGGCTTTTAATTTTATCTGTCCTGATAAAGATGAAAAATACCAGGATAAAAGCAGAATAGCAGCAATGGCAAGATATTGGTGAACAGCATAACTGTCTTTAAATAAAACGATGGAAATTGCGGCAAGTACCGGTATTTTGAGAACCAAAAGAGGCGAGACGATTGAAGCGTCACTGACTCTTATGGACTGCATCATACAATATTGGGCAAACAAAAAAGGCAGGTTGATTTTAAATAAATCGATTAAATGTTCCCACTCAAAGTAGGTGTAATAAGAGCAGAATAAAAATGGCCACAGCATGATAAAGCCCATGCCGATATGTGCTCCTATCAGCATCCTGAAACCGTAGATACGGTGCTTTTCCTGACAGTCTTTAGTTAGAGCGTAATTTAGTGCCTGTCCTATTGCCGCAAAAATACTGGCAATGATGCCGATTAAAACCATAAAAAGCCGAAGATGTTTTAAGTTGGTGAATTTCAGGCGTATTGTAAGAGAATTTTGAAACACAAAGCAAGAGGGTGACTAAAAAGTCACCTTCTTTTTTACCTGAAAAAAGCTCTTAATTTTTA